>JBEQBS010000105.1:0-9370 GCA_041639675.1 Rubritepida sp.
CACCGCCCAGCCCAACCAGGGGGCGCGGCAGGTGAGCACCGGCACCGGCTTCCTGGTGGCGGATGGCCGGGTGATGACCAACCACCACGTGATTGACGCCTGCAACCGCATCATCCTGCGCACCCCCGCCGGGCCGTGGCTGGAGGCGCGGCCGCCCGCACGTTCCGACGCCGCGCTGGACCTGGCGGTGCTGAACGTGCCCGGGCTGGCCGGGCCGGCGCTGGCCTTCCGCGGCGGGCCGGCGGTGCGGCGCGGCGAGGGGGTGGTGGCCTATGGCTTCCCGCTGGCCGGGCTGCTGAGCAGCGACCCCAAGCTGACGCGCGGCGAGGTGAACGGGCTGCGCGGCATCGGCGACAACCCGAACCAGTACCAGATCAGCGCCGAGGTGCAGCCGGGCAACAGCGGCGGCCCGCTGGTGGACATGCAGGGCAACGTGGTGGGCGTGGTGGTGAGCAAGCTGAACGCGCAGGCCGTTTCGCGCCGCACGGGCGACATCGCGCAGAACGTGAACTTCGCCGTGCAGGGCGGCGCGGCGCGGGAGTTCCTGCGCCGGGCGGGGGTGGAGCCGCGGGTGGCGGAGAGCGCGGGCGCGGACCGCTCCACGGCGGATGTGGGGGAGGTGGCGCACCGGAGCACGCTGTTCATCCGGTGCGAGCGGTAGTGGTGCTGGCGCATCGTGATGCGGGCGATTCTACGTGTGGATTACCGCATCGCGATCGCTTACCCTGCGTTGATGCCAGGCATGCCGAAGACCCGCACGCGGACGACAACTCCCCCGGCCCTTCCCGATGATGCGAAGAGCATCCTGCGCCGCTTCCTGGAGGCGGCGGACAGCTTCGACGCACGGCACGGCACCTCGCCCCAGGCAGCGCGCGAGCAGTTGCGGCGCGAGGGCATCATCACCCCGTCGGGACGGCTGACGAAGCGTTACGGCGGCTGAGTGTCGCGCCTCTCCTACGGGTTCGTCCTCGGCTACCATGGCTGTGACCGTGCGGCAGGCGAGGCGCTGCTGGCCGGCAGCGATTTCCGCCCCTCGCAGAACGACTATGACTGGCTGGGTCATGGGATCTACTTCTGGGAGGCCAATCCGTTGCGCGGGCTGGAATACGCGGCCGAGGCGATGCGGCGGCAGGGTTCGAGCATCCGGCATCCCTTCGTCGTCGGCGCCGTCGTCGAACTCGGGAATTGCCTCAACCTCACGACCTCGGCCGGCATTGACGTCATGAAGCGCGGCTTCAAATCACTGCGTCAATTGAAGGACGAAGCGGGCACGACCCTTCCCGCCAATGGCGCGAGCGGCCTCTTGCGCCGGCTCGACTGCGCCGTGGTGCAGCACGTGCACGCCATCTGGGAAGCGGCCGAGGCCGCACCTTTCGACACCGTCCGCGGCGTCTTCACCGAAGGCGCACCCGCCTATCCCGGCGCCGGCTTCCCGGAGAAGACGCACATCCAGCTCGCCGTGCGCAGCATGGCCTGCATCAAGGGCGTGTTCCGGGTGCCGGAGGCTCACCTGAGGCCGCCCTGACAAGCCCGCCTCCCCCTGCTAGCGTCCCCCCCCGACCAGTCCAGGGACCCGACGCCCATGAACCGACGCGCGATCCTCGCCGCGCCCGCCCTTGCCGCCGCCGCGCCCCTGCTGGCGCAGGCGCAGGGCGCGCCGCGCATCATCTCCGAGGACCACATGATCCCGGCGAAGGATGCCGGCCCCGCCGGCGGAGCCGGCCAGGCAATCGAGCTGTTCCTGCGCAACAAGCGCCCCGAGGGCATGGCCGCCTTCATCCCCGGCCGCACGGTGCTGATGGTGCATGGCGCCACCTACCCCGCCCACACCGCCTTCGACCTGCCGCTGGGCGGCCTGTCCTGGATGGACTACATCGCCGGCCGCGGCTTCGATGTCTGGAGCCTGGACCTGCGCGGCTATGGCCGCTCCACCCGCCCGGCCGAGATGGCGCAGCCGCCCGAGGCCAACCCGCCCATCGTGCGCGGGGAGACGGCGGTGACGGACATCGCCGCTGCCTCCGAGTTCATCCGCAACCGGCGCGGCATCGCGCGCTGCGTGCATTTCGGCTATTCCTGGGGCACGGCGCTGATGGGGCGCTTCGCCAGCGAGAACGCCGCGGCGGTGGAGCGGCTGGTGCTCTACGCGCCCGTGTGGCTGCGGCAGGGCGCCTCGCTGGCCGACCCCGGCGGGACGCTGGGCGCCTATCGCTGGGTGACGCAGGAGCAGGCGCGCGCCCGCCGCGGCGCCGGCGTGCCGGAGGCGGCGCGCGCGAACCTGGTGCCGGCCGGCTGGTTCGAGCACTGGGCCGGCGTCACCTGGGCCACCGATCCTGAGGGGCTGCGGCGCAACCCCGCCGCGCTGCGCGCGCCCAATGGCAGCGTCGCCGATGGCCGCGAATACTGGGCCGCCGGGCGCCCCTTCTACGAACCCCAGCGCATCACCGCCCCCATCCTGCTGGTGCTGGGCGAGTGGGACCAGGACACGCCGCCATACATGGCGCAGGCGCTGTTCCCGCTGCTCACCGCCAGCCCCGGCAAGCGCCTGGTGCTGCTGGGCGAGGGCACCCATTCCATGTGGATGGAGCGCAACCGCGGCGCGCTGTTCCAGGCCGTGCAGGTGTTCCTGGAGGAAGCTTCCGCGTGACCACGATCTGCTTCGCCCATGTCGCCTACCAATGCGGCGCCCGCTGGCAGGCGCGCGGCGCGCCCCTGCCCTTCTTCGAGGTGCGCTCCCTGCCCGAGCTGGAGGAGCGCATCGGCGAGGCCGACGTGCTGGTGGTCAGCGGCTTGTGGCGCAACACGCTGCCTGCGCTGGCGCCCCGGCTGCGCTTCGTGCAGTCGCTCAGCGCCGGCACGGACCAGTATGACCGCGCGGTCTTCGCGCAGCATGGCATCAAGCTCGCCTCGGCGGCGGGCGGCAACGCCACGGCGGTGAGCGAGCATGCGCTGGCGCTGCTGCTGGGCGTCACGCGCAACATCTTCACCGCGCGCAGCGACCAGCACCGGCAGCATTGGTCGGGCATGAAGGCCGATTTCGCCATCCGCGAGGATGAGCTGGCCGGCAAGACCGCCGTGGTGGTGGGCACCGGGCGCATCGGCGCGCGCCTCATCCGGCTGCTGAAGGCGCTGGAGATGACGGTGATCGGCATCCGCCGCGACCCTTCGGCGGGCCGCGAGGGCGCGGATGAGGTGCATGGGCTGGACGCGCTGCCGCAGGTGCTGCCGCGCGCCGATGCCGTGCTGCTGGTCTGCCCGCTGACGCCCGAGACGACGGACCTGATGGACGCCGCGCGGCTGGGCGCGATGAAGCCGGGCGCCATCCTGGTGAATTGCGCGCGCGGCCGCGTGGTGGATGAGGCGGCGCTGCTGGCGGCGCTGGATGCCGGCCGCCTCTCCGCCGCGGCGCTGGACGTGACGGTGGAGGAGCCATTGCCCGCCGGAAGCCCGCTGTGGAGCCACCCGCGCGTGTTCATCACGCCCCATACCGCCGGCGAGACGCGCAAGTACGAGGACAACGTGCTGGACATGCTGGAGGAGAACCTGCGGCGCCTCGAAGCCGGCGCGCCGCTGCTGAACCAGGTGGTGGGATGACCACGGAGGAGGCGGTGCGCGCCATCCGCGCCGATGCGCGCTTCCGCGCCGCCTGCGAGGTGATGCGCGCCGGGCACGCCCGCACGGTGGAGGACATCATCCGCCTGACGGAGATCCCCGCCCCGCCCTTCGGCGAGGGCCCGCGCGCCGCGGCCTATCTGGAGATGCTGCGCGCCCACGGGCTGGAGGATTGCGGCCAGGACGAGGCCGGCAACGTGATGGGCACCCGCCGCGGCTTCGGCAATGGCGACGTGCTGGTGGTCGCCGCCCACCTGGACACGGTGTTTCCCGCCGGCACCGATGTGCGGGTGCGGCGGGAAGGCACGAAGCTGTTCGCCCCCGGCGTGGGGGACGACACGCGCTCCCTGGCCGTGAACCTGGCCTTCCTGCGGGCGATGGACGAAGCGGGCATCCGCACCCGCGACGACATCCTGTTCCTGGGCGATGTGGGCGAGGAAGGGCTGGGCGACCTGCGCGGGGTGCGGCACCTCTTCGCGCACCACCCGCGCCGCGCGCGCATCCGCGGCTTCCTCACGGTGGACAGCCCGGAGGTGGAGCGCATCGTCACCGGCGGCATCGGCTCCAAGCGCTACCGCGTGACGTTCCGGGGCCCCGGCGGGCATTCCTTCGCCGCCTTCGGCCTGGTGAACCCGGTCTATGCGCTCGCCGACGCCGCGCGCGCCGTGGCCGCCATCAAGGCCCCGCGCGAGCCGGTGACGACGCATTGCGTCAGCGTCGTCGGCGGCGGCACCTCCATCAACGCCATCCCCGAGACGGCGACGATGGAGGTGGATCTGCGCTCCGCCTCGGCCGAGGTGCTGGCGCGGATTGAGGCGGAGTTCCTGCGCGCGGTGCAGGAGGCGGTGGCGGCGGAAAATGCCGCGCGCTCCGGCGGGCTGACCGTGGAGGTCGTGGCGGTGGGGGACCGCCCGGCCGGGCACACGCCCAATGGCGCACCGCTGGCCAGGCTGGCGCAGGCGGCGGTGGCCTCGGAAGGATACCAGCCCTCCTTCGAATGGTCCTCCACCGATGCGAACGTGCCGATGGCGCTGGGGGTGCCGGCGCTGCGCATCGGCTCCGGCGGGCGTGGCGGGCGGGCGCACAGCCTGGAGGAATGGATTGACGTGGAGGAGGAGGAAAGCCTGCGCGGCATGCGCGCCTCCCTGCTGACGATCCTGGCGGCGGCGGGGATGGAGCTGGGCTGATGGCGCTGGTGGTCCGCATGGGCGAGGTGGCGCCCTATTCGCCCGCCAACCACCACGGCACGCTGAACCACCGGCTGATCGGGCCGGAGACGGTGGGCGCCACCTCCATGGAGCTGCTGCACGGGCGGCTGGAGCCGGGCGGGGCGGCGCTGCCGCATGCCCATCCGGGCATGGACCAGATCTGCTACCTCCTCGAAGGCCGCGCCCGCGTCTCCTGCCGCGGCGAGGTGGCGGAGATGGGGCCGGGCGACGCCTGCTTCTTCCCGCAAGGCGAGATGCATACCTTCGAGGTGCTGGGGGATTCCGCCGTGCGCCTGCTGGTGGTCTATTCGCCGCCCTATGGCGAGGACCCGGCGAAGGTGGTCCGCCAGGGAGGGTGAGATGATGCTGCGCCGCTCGCTGCTGGCCGTTCCCCTCGCCCGTCGGGGCCTTGCGGGCGGCATGGCCGCCCTGCCGGCCCTGCCCGCCCTGGCCCAGCCCGAATGGCGGCCCGCCCGGCCCATCACCTTCATCGTGCCCTTCGCCGCCGGCTCGGGCACCGATGCGGTGGCCCGCGTGCTGGCGCAGATGCTGGGGGCGGAGCTGGGCGGCGCCACCATCACGGTGGACAACCGCGCCGGCGCCAATGGCACCATCGCCGCGCGCGCGGTGACGCAGGCCGCGCCCGACGGGCACACGCTCTTCGTCACCACCAACACCACGCATGCCGCCAACCCCTGGCTGATGCGCCGGCTGGACTACGACCCCGTCGCCGACTTCACCCCGGTGTCCAGGCTCGGCAACTTCGTGTTCTGGCTCACGGTCGGCCCCTCGGCGCCCGTTTCCAGCCTGCGGGAGTTCCTGGCGCTCGCCCGCACGCGGCAGGTCTCCTACGCATCCGGCAACGGCACCGGCATCGTCGCCGGCGCCACGGTGGCGCGGATGGGGGGCGTGCAGATGCTGCACGTGCCCTACCGCTCGACGCCGCCGGCCATCACCGACGTGATCGCGGGGCGGGTGGATTCCATCGTGGTGGACCTGACGCCCACGCTGGGCCATGTGCGCGACGGGCGGCTGCGGGCGCTGGGCGTCACCTCCGGCCAGCGTTCCGCCCTCATCCCCGAGGTGCCGACCCTGGCGGAGCAGGGGCTGGCGGGCTTCGACCTGCTGAGCTTCTGCATCCTGCTCGGCCCCGCGCGCATGGACCCCGCCGCCCACGCCGCGCTGGCCGCCGCCATGGGCCGCGTCGGCGCCAACCCGGAATTCCGCCGCCGGCTGGCCGAGGTGGGGTTCGACGCCGGCACCTCCACGCCCGCGGAGCTGGATGCCTTCGTGCGCGGGCAGATCGCCGCCTGGGGCGAGATGATCCGCGGCGCCGGCATCGAGCCGGAATGAGGCCGCGCCGGCGGCGGCGCTGGCGCTGGGCGCGCTGGCTGCCCGGCGCCCTGGCGCTGCTGCTGGCCGCCCCTGCCCTGCTGCTCTGGCTGGCGCTGCCCGGCGCGGTGGCGCGGCTGGAAGGGCATGGGCTTTCCGCCCCCGTGGCGCTGGCCTTCGATGCGCGCGCCATTCCCACCATCACCGCCGCCGACGAGGCGGACGCCGCCTTCGCCCTGGGCTGGCTGCACGCGCGCGAGCGCATGTTCCAGATGGAGGCGATGCGCCGCGGCGCCGAGGGCCGCCTGGCCGAGGTGATGGGCGAATCCGCCCTGCGGCTGGACCGCACCAGCCGCAGCCTGGGCCTGCGCCGCCGGGCGGATGCCGACCTGGCCGCGCTGGACGAGACCTCGCGCCGCCTGCTGCAGCGCTATGCCGATGGGGTGAATGCCCGCATCGCCGAGCGCGGGCGCATGATCGCGCCGGAATTCCTGCTGCTGGGCGCGCCGGAGCCGTGGGAGCCGGCGCAGTCGCTGCTCTGGGCCAAGGTGATGGGGCTGTGGCTTTCGGGCAATTGGCGCACGGAGCTGGAGCGCGCGGCGCTCGCCGGGCGGCTGCCGGAGGCGCGGCTGTGGGACCTCTGGCCGGCCGGCGTCGGCGGCCGGCCCGACGTGGCGCAGCGGGAACCCTGTTGCCGCCTCGCGGGCGGCTTCGCCGCCCTGCCGGAACCCTGTTGCCGCCTCGCGGGCGGCTTCGCCGCCCTGCCGGCGGGGGCCGCGGCGCAGGCCCTGGCGCGGCTGCCGGTCTTCGGCCGCGACGCCCCGCTGCCGGAGAGCGCCTCCAACGCCTGGGCCGTGGCGCGCGGCCCCAATGGCGCGCCGGTGCTGGCGAGCGACCCCCACCTGGGCTACGGCGCGCCGGCCCTGTGGTACCTGGCGCGGCTGGAACTGCCCGACGACACGCGCATCGGCGCCACCGCGCCGGGCGTGCCCGTCTTCCTCATCGGCCGGAACCGGCACATCGCCTGGGGCTTCACCACCACGCATTCCGACACGCAGGACGTCTTCACCGGCGCCCCCGTGCTGCGCGAATGGGAGGAGACGATCCGCATCCGCGGCGGCCGCACGGAAACCCTGCGCGTGCAGGAAACCGCGCATGGCCCCGTCATCGGCGAGGGGCTGTCCGTGCGGATGGCCAACCTGGAACCCGGCGACACCGCCGCCACCGGCTTCATGGCGCTGAACCGCGCGCGCGGCATCGCCGAGGCGCGGGCGGCGGCGGCGCTGATCTCGTCGCCGCCGCAGAACCTCATGGTGGCGGCGCGGGAGGGCGGCATCGCCCTGTTCCTCACCGGGCGCACGCCGGTCCGCGCCGAGGGGCATGATGGCAGCCTGCCCTGGGGCGGCGCGGGGTGGCGGGGCTTCGTGCCCTTCGACGCCATGCCGCACATGGAGACCCCCCCCTCCGGCGTGCTGGTGAACGCCAACAACCGCCCCGCCGCCGAGGGCCCCTTCCTGGGCCGCGACTTCCCCGGCGACTGGCGCTTCCGCCGCATCCACGCCCTGCTGGCCGAAGGCCGGGACAGCGCCGCCATCCAGCGCGACGCCGTCTCGCTGCCGGCGCAGGAGGTGCTGCCCTTCCTCCACGCGCTGCCGCGCGGCGAGGGCGCCACGGGCCGGGCGCAGGCGCTGCTGGCGGAATGGGACGGCACCATGGGCAGGGAGCTGCCGCAGCCGCTGCTCTGGACCGAATGGTCCCGCCGCTTCGCCGCCGCGCTGCTGCGGGCGAAGGGCGTGCCGGATGCGCCGGCCGGCACCCCCTTCCTGCTGCATGTGCTGCGGGACGCCGAGGCCAGAGGCTTCTGGTGCGATGGCGATTGCCGCGCCCCGGCGGCGCTGGCGATGGGCGAGGCGGCGGCGGCGCTGGGCGCCCGCTTCGGGCCGGACCCCGCCGCCTGGCGCTGGGGTGCGGCGCATCGCGCCCGCTTCGAGCACCCGGTGCTGCGGCTGGTGCCCGGCCTGAACCGCCTGGCGCGGCTGGAGGCGCCGGTGGATGGCGACGGCGACACGGTGCGGCGCGAGGGCATGCGCGGCGACGGCTTCCTGTCCGTCCACGGGGCAGCCCTGCGGCTGGTGGCGGATCTCGCCGCGCCGGATGCGGTGCAGATGGAGGTCGCCCCCGGGCAGTCGGGCCATCCGCTGTCCCGCCACTGGGGCGACATGCTGGGGGCCTGGGCGCGCTGATGCAGGTGGTGGTGCTGGGGCTGCTGGCCTCGCTGGTGGGGACGGCGTCCTCCTTCGCCGTGGTGCTGGCGGGCTTCGCCGCCATGGGGGCGACGCAGGCGCAGGCGGCGTCGGGGCTGCTGGTGCTGTTCATCCTGATGGGGGCGCTGGGCATCGGGCTCTCGCTGCGCTTCCGCATGCCGGTCTCCATCGCCTGGAGCACGCCGGGCGCCGCCATGCTGGCAGGCAGCGCGGCGCCGGAGGGCGGCTTCGCCGCGGCGGTGGGCGCCTTCCTGGTGGCGGCGCTGCTGGTGGTGCTGGCCGGGCTGTTCCGCCCCTTCGCCCGCGCGGTGGAGGCCATCCCCAGGCCGCTGGCCGCCGCCATGCTGGCCGGCGTGCTGCTGGACCTCTGCCTGGCGCCGGTGCGCGCGGTGGGGGCCATGCCGGCGCTGGCCCTGCCGGTGGTGCTGGCCTGGGCGGTGATGCTGCGGGTGAACCGGCTGTGGGCGGTGCCGGTGGCGGTGCTGGTGGCGGGGGCCGCCTTCCTGCTGGGGCCGGGGGTGCCGGCGGGGGTGGGCTGGGCGGCGCCGGCCTTCGTGGTCGTGGTGCCGGAATTCCATTGGGCGGCGATGGTGGGCATCGCCGTGCCGCTGTTCCTGGTCACCATGGCGTCGCAGAACCTGCCGGGCCTCGCCGTGCTGCGGGCCAATGGCTATGGCGCGCCGTTGGGGCCGGTGCTGGTGGCGACGGGGGCGGGCTCGGCCGCCGGGGCGTTCCTTGGCGGGCAGCTGGTGAACCTGGCCGCCATCACCGCCGCCCTTTGCGCGGGGCCGGAGGCGCATCCGGACCCCCGGCGGCGCTGGGTGGCGGCGGTGGTGGCCGGCGCGGGCTACCTGGGCTTCGCGCTGCTGGCCGGGGTGGCGGCGGGCTTCGTGGCGGCGGCACCCCCACTGCTGATCCAGGCGGTGGCGGGCCTCGCCCTGCTGGGGGCGCTGGCCG
>JBEQBS010000106.1:0-9102 GCA_041639675.1 Rubritepida sp.
CGTCGGTCATCGTGGTCAGTCCAAAGCAATGGGTTGAGGTCCAGCAACCCAACCCTGCCACGAACCACCACGGTGACCGCCACCTCAGCGACAGTCAGATCCTACACCACGTCCAGGGACACGACCCGAACGGCAGACTATTCCTTCGCAACGATCCAGTCCGCTTCGCGCGCAAGCTCACCTCTCATGCGGGTGATGTACTGGGGGTCCGCGTCAACCTCGAGGAGAAGATATCGTGGGCATTACGACGATCGCGCTGCATGTGGAGCCCGGCACTCTGGAGACGGCGGACGCGTGCCTTGCGCTGCCACTGGCAATCGCCGAGGCCCACGCCGCGCACGTGACGGCCCTCGTGTTCGCGGCCGGCGCGTTTCGCGATGCATCCGGTGCGGACATGACATCTCTGACCGATCAGGACCTCATCGCCCGCGACGACGGGGTCACCCTGCACGTGCAGAAGGTCCTGCAGGCGCGGGACCTCCGGTTCGAGGTGCGCGGCCGCAGCAGCTTCGCCTATGGTGTCGGCGAAGTCCTCGCCGACCAGATGCGGGTCAGCGACCTTGGGATCATGTCATTCGGTCCGGGCATTGATGTCGGCAAGCGCTTCGTCGCGTCCGGTGGCATCTTCTCCTCCGGGCGGCCGCTGCTGCTCGTGCCGCCCGGCCACGCCGCTTCCTTCCCTCCGTCGCGGATCGTCCTGGCCTGGGATGCTTCACCTGCGTCGGTGCGCGCGATCCACGGCGCGCTGCCGTTGATCAGGCGAGCGGAAGTGGTCACCGTCGTGAGTGTCACGGACGACAAGGAGTTCCGGCAGGGCCAGTCGAGCGCCGAGCTGGCGCATCTCCTGGCGCGCCACGGCGCGCACGCGGCCTTCCGCCCTGTCCAGCGGGGCCGCGGCGGTGTGGCGGGCGCCATGCTGGATGTCGTGCAGGAGGTGCAGGCCGATATGATGGTGATGGGGGCTGTCCGCCACGCGCCGCTGCACAATCTGGTATTCGGCAGCGCGACGATGGACCTGCTCGACCAGGGCCCGACGCTGCCCACGCTGCTGGCCGCATAGGCTCGTCGGTCAGACACCCCGTTCGCTCGGTCGGCCCGGCGTCGTCGCGCCGAGCACCGGGCGGACGGCCAAGTACAAGGGACGGGCGCCGTGCAACCTGGTTCGAAGTCGGCAACGGAGCGCACGCCGCGTGGCGAGGATGGCGCGTGGCACGGCCTCGCCTCCGAAGACGTGATGAGGGGCGTTGGCGCGCAGCACGCAGGCCTGACCGGGGCCGAGGCCGCGCGACGGCTGGCGGCGCACGGGCCCAACCGCCTGCCCGAGGTGCAGGCACGCGGACCGTTCCTGCGGTTCCTGGCGCACTTCCACAACGTCCTGATCTACGTGCTTTTTGGCGCGGCCGTGGTGACGGCGGCCTTGCAGCACTGGGTCGATACCGCGGTGATCCTGGCTGTGGTGCTGGCCAATGCGGCCATCGGCTTCATCCAGGAGGGCAAGGCCGAGGCCGCGATGGCGGCGATCCGCCAGATGCTGGCCCCGCGGGCCGCCGTTCTGCGCGACGGGCGGCGGATGAGCGTGGACGGGGCGGAACTGGTGCCGGGCGACATCGTGCTGCTCGAGGCAGGCGACAAGGTGCCTGCCGACCTGCGCCTGATCGAGGCGCGCGGGCTCGCCGCGCAGGAGGCGATCCTCACCGGCGAGTCGGTACCGGTGGAGAAGACGGTCGAGCCGGTGCCCGCCGATGCCGCCTTGGGTGACCGGCGATCAATGATGTGGTCCGGCACGCTGGTCACGCAGGGCACGGCGCGGGGCGTCGTGGTCGCGACCGGAGCCCGGACCGAGATCGGGCGGATCGGCGGCCTGCTCGCCGAGATCGAGCAACTGACGACACCGCTCGTCGCGCAGATGGATCATTTTGCCCGCTGGCTGTCCTTCCTGATCCTGCTCGTCTCGGGCCTTCTGCTCATCTACGGCTACTATGTCGGCCATCACGGCTTCTCCGAACTGTTCATGGCCGTTGTCGGCCTTGCGGTCGCGGCGATTCCCGAAGGCTTGCCCGCGGTGATGACCATCACCCTCGCCATCAGCGTGCAGGCGATGGCGCGGCGCCATGCGATCGTCCGGCGCCTCCCGGCGATCGAGGCGATCGGCTCGGTCTCGGTGATCTGCACCGACAAGACCGGGACGCTGACGCGCAACAAGATGGTGGTTACCGCCGCCGAGACGCCCGACGGCGCATTCCAGATCGGTGGCGAGGGCTACACGCCCGAAGGCAGCGTTGCGCCGTCGGGCGACCTGTCGCGCCTGGCCCTTGCGGCGGTGCTCTGCAACGACGCCGCGCTGCACCAGAAGGACGCCCACTGGACGGTCGAGGGCGACCCGATGGAGGGGGCCCTGCTGGCCTTCGCCGGCAAGGTCGGCGGCGATCACTCGTCGCGGCGGCTGGACGCGATCCCCTTTGACAGCCGCAACCGCTTCATGGCCGTGCTCACCGACGGCGCGGCGGGCCGCCTGGTTCATGTGAAGGGCGCGCCGGAACGGGTCCTGCGGATGTGCGGCGGCATCGACCACAAGCATTGGCACGACCGGGCTGATGCGATGGCGCGGCGGGGCCTGCGTGTCCTGGCGCTGGCCGAGCGGAACGGGGCAGGCGAGCGCATCGAGGCTGCCGTACTGGAAGGCGGGCTCACCCTTCTCGGCCTCCTCGGGCTGATCGACCCACCCAGGCCCGAGGCCATCGCCGCCGTGGCCGAATGCCGGGCGGCGGGGATCCGGGTCAAAATGATCACCGGCGACCATGCGGGCACCGCGGCGGCCATCGCCGCGCAGATCGGGCTGGAGAATACCCGCCGCGTGCTGACCGGGGCCGATCTCGAAAAGCTGGACGACGCACAGCTTGCTCTCGAAGTGGTCTCGGTCGACGTCTTTGCCCGCACCAGCCCGGAACACAAGCTGCGCCTGGTGACCGCGCTGCAGGCGAACGGCCTCGCGGTCGCGATGACCGGCGACGGCGTCAACGACGCGCCGGCGCTCAAGCGCGCCGATGCGGGCATTGCCATGGGGTTGAAGGGGTCGGAGGCCGCGAAGCAGGCGGCTGATCTCGTGCTCGCGGACGACAACTTTGCATCCATCGCCGCCGCGGTGCGGGAGGGGCGGACCGTCTACGACAACCTGAAGAAGGTGATCAGTTGGATTCTACCGACGAATGCGGGCGAATCCATGGTCATCGTCATCGCCCTTCTCGCGGGGTTCCTGCTGCCGCTCAGCCCCGTGATGATCCTGTGGGTGAACACCATTACCGCGATCACGCTGGGCTTGGCTCTCGCCTTCGAGCCGACCGAGGCCCGCACCATGACCCGTTCGCCGCGCCGCCGCGATGCGTCGATCCTGTCGGGTGAACTGGTCTGGCACGTGGTGCTGGTCGCTGTGCTGTTCATCGCCGGTATCATGGCCATGTTCAACTACGCCCAGGACCGAGGCTACTCGCTCGCGCTGTCCCAGACGATCGCGATGAATACGCTCGTCGTGCTCAAGACCTTCCACCTCTTTTTCATCCGCAACATCCACGGCACGTCGCTGACCTGGGACGCCGTGAAGGGGACGAAGGTCGTCTGGACCGTGGTCATCATCATCACCGCCGCGCAGTTCGCCGTCACCTACCTGCCGCCGCTCCAGGCAGTGCTGGGAACCGAGCCCGTCCCGCTGGCCGATGGTCTGCTGATCGTCGCGGTGGGCGCGGCCTTCTTCGCGATCATCGAGATCGAGAAGCAGATCAGGCTGGGGTTGGCCCGTACGCTCTCGCGTAACGCCGTTGGAATGGGTTGATCCAGAATCGTCATGATCCTTGCCGCCGCTCTCCTCATACTCGGCCTGACTATCCTGATCGTTGGGGCAGAACTGCTCACGCGCGGCGGCGCCGCGCTGGCCCAGCAGATGCGGGTCCCCCCGGTCATCGTCGGCCTGACCGTCGTCGCCATCGGCACGAGCACGCCGGAGCTCGCGATCGGGATCGACGCCGCCCTCATCGGCAACGGCCCCTTGGCGGTCGCCAACATCGCCGGGACGAACACTGTCAATTTACTGCTGATCCTCGGCCTCAGCGCCCTCATTCACCCACTGGCGCTGCGCTCACAGACTATCCGCATGGACCTGCCGGTGATGATCCTCGCGGCTCTCATGATGCTCGCCATGTCCCTCGACGGCACGCTGTCGCGCCTCGACGGGGCGGTGCTTGTCGGCTCAGGCATCGTCTACACGCTGCTCGTCGTCCGCTCAGCCGCCCGCGAGAGCAGGGGGGTCCGCGTCGAGTTCGCGAAGGAGTATCGCCAGTCGAAGGGATCCCGACGAGGGGGCCAGAGCACCGTGGCGAGCGCGGCCGCGCTCGTCGGCGGGATCGCGGTTATCGTCCTCGGCGCCGACATCTTCGTGGACGCTGCGGTGGCGCTGGCACGGATCTGGGGCGTTTCCGACGCCTTCATTGGCCTGACCGTCGTCGCGATCGGCACCTCAGCGCCGGAGCTGGTGACCACCGTGCTGTCCACCCTGAAGCGGGAACGCGACATTGCGATCGGCAACCTGCTCGGCAGCAGCGTGTACAACATCTTTGCCATCCTGGGGATCACCTGTCTCGTGCCTGCCGCGGGAGTGCCGGTGACGCCGGAGCTCATCTGGGTGGACATCCCGGTGATGGCGCTAGTCGCCCTCGTCTGCGCGCCCGTTTTTGTGTCGGGGCGCGAGGTGTCGAGGATGGAGGCCGCGGTGTTCGTCGGCTCCTACCTCGCCTATCTCGCTTACCTGCTGATAACGCGCAGCTGATGTTGCGGCGACCACGTACAGATTTTTGTGGGAGGCTGATTGCCAGCTCTTCTGCATCTGGGTTGAGGGAGAACATCGATGCGGCTGCTCTGCGCAACTGATCTGTCGTCTCGCGCCGACCGGGCGCTCCGGCGAGCGGGCACGCTGGCCCGCGACATGTCGGCGGAGCTCGTGCTCCTCTCGGTTGTCGACGACGACCAACCCGCGCGGCTGGTCGAGAGTGAGCGGCGGGAGGTCGGCGCCCTGCTCGCCGAGATGAGCAGCGCGATGCAAGAGCTCGAGGGCCTCTCGCCACGCCTGCGGGTCGAGGGCGGCGACGCCTTCGACACGATCATCCAGATGGCCGAGGCGGAGCGCGCCGATCTCGTCGTGATGGGCGAGCACCGAAAGCGGCTGCTGCGGGACGTGTTCGTCGGCACGACGATCGAGCGCGTGATGCGCCTGGGCCGGCGGCCAGTCCTCATGGTGAACGCGCCTCCGGAGCGGCCGTACCGCCGCGTACTCGCCACAGTGGACATGTCGGAACCGTCAGCCCATGCGCTGCGCACGGCGAACCGCCTTGGCCTGCTTAAGCGCGCCGACCTTACCGTGTTCCATGCCTTCGAGCCCGTGCCCGGGCGCGGGGCTATGATGCTGGCCGACGCATCGGACGAGGCGATCCAGGACCATGTGCGGCACACCACCGCAGAGCGGCGCGCCGAACTCGCCCGCTTCTTGCGGGAGCTGGACCTCGGCGCAGGATCGGCCCTCCCGCGAATGGCTCTGGAGGAGGGGCCGCCTGCCCCGGCGCTGCGCCGGGCCGTGACGCGGCTGTCGCCGGACCTGGTGGTAGTCGGGACCCGCGGCCACGGCGCACTCGGGCGCCTCGTGCTTGGGAGCTTCGCAGAGGAGGCGTTACGCACTCTCGACTGCGACGTGCTGGCAGTGCCGCCCGCCGCTCCGTAGCAGGTGCTGGCCGTGGCGCCGGGCGGCTCCTCAGGGAGCGCCGAAGGCGTCCACGAAAAGGCGCGTCCAGCCAACTGAGAGCCGCAGGAGCAGGACGGCCTCGACGAAGGCGAGGATCACGCTGAAACGGCCGAAGAGACCGTCGCCGAAGCTCCAGAGGCCGAGCAGAAGCCCGGCCAGCATGAGCTGGTGGGCGAGCGGCATGTGGCCAAAGGGCGGGAGCGCGAAGAGGGCAAGGCCGATCACGATCGTCACCGCGGCCACATAGGCGAGCGCGGTGGGAATACCGGGTAGCGGAGCGCCAGTCATGTTGCTACTCCCCTTGAGCAAAGTCTCGTTTCGTGGAGGCGCAGCATACCAATGAGCGCGGTGCGAGTGCACTCCCGGCCGACCTATCGCGCGCCAGCCAAGTAGTCGCGTTCGTGTGCGGCAGGGCAGGACCTCGGCGGCGGTTCCCTCTAGCAATAGGCCATCCCGGTAGGGACGCGGGTGACCCCGCCCGCCCCGGACAGATCCGAGCGTGCGCTGCTAACGCACTCGGCGCATGTTTGACGATATAGCGCTGCTGCGGATATCGGTCCTGGACCATGGCGGGCGGCAGATGCCGCGCGGCGCCCGGGAGCCGCGCACACCTGGCCGAGCCAGCGCCCCTAGTCAGGCACTGGAGAGGAGGTGACCCAGCAGGTGAGACGCGTCTCACGAACACCAGAGCAGGTTGGAATCCGGTTCCCACCGCTGCTCCAGTCCCACCCCACACCATGATCCCAGGCGTGGCACCAGCGGGCCTCAGTACATGACGTGGTCGGCCCGCGCCTTCCAGGCCGCGAAGCCCTCCCATGCCTCCGCCGCCAGCAGGCGGCGCATCGGCAGCCGCCGCGCATCCAGCGGGCGGCGCAGCTCCTCATAGATCGCCGAATCGTCGAAGCCGATCGCCGCCGCCTCCGCATGGCCATTGCCATAGGCGATGCCGCCGATCCGCGCCCACCAGGCGGCGCCCAGGCACATCGGGCAGGGCTCGCAGGAGGTGTAGAGCGTGGCGCCCGACAGGTCATGCGTGCCCAGCCGTGCGCAGGCGGCACGGATGGCCACGACCTCCGCATGCAGGGTCGGGTCGCGGCCCGGCACCACGTGGTTGGCGCCTTCGCCCAGGATCTCGCCGCCGCGCGCCACCACCGCGCCGAAGGGCCCGCCCGCGCTGCCCGCCGCCAGGGCAAGGGCACGGCGCATCAGGGCTTCATCATCCATCCGCCCATCATGGCATGCCGCCACGGCATCCCATACCGAAATGACGACGAGGAAAGATGATGTTCCGTGATCGAACCAATGGCCCGGCGGGGAATTCATCCGCTGCCGGCGCAGGTTCCGGCCGGCGGCAGAAGCAAGGATGAGGACGACACCATGAGCGCCAAGCAGCAGGGCGGCGGCAACTTCGCGCAGGACCCGCAGCGCGCCGCCGAGGCCGGGCGCAAGGGCGGCCAGATGTCCCAGGGCGGCGGCGGCGGCAAGGAGAACAACCCCGGCAACTTCGCCAATGACCGCGAGAAGGCGTCCGAAGCCGGGCGCAAGGGCGGCCAGAACTCGCAGGGCGGGCGCTGACCCCTGGACGGCGGCGGGGCGCGGGGCCAGCTTCGCGGCACCATGCGCCCCGCCCTGTCCATCCTCGACCAATCCACGATCGTTTCCGGCCGCACCCCGGCCGAAGCCATCCAGGAGACGCTGTCCATCGCGCGGCTGGCCGATTCGCTGGGCTACCGCCGCTACTGGCTGGCCGAGCACCACAACAGCGGCGCCCATGCCGGCTCGGCGCCCGAGATCCTGGTCGCCGCCATCGCCGCCACCACCCGGCGAATCCGCGTGGGCAGCGCGGGCGTGATGCTGCCCCACTACAGCGCCCTGAAGGTGGCCGAGCAGTTCCGCGCGCTGGAGGCCATCGCGCCCGGCCGCATTGACCTGGGGCTGGGCCGCGCCCCGGGGAGCGACGGCCGCACGGCGCATGCCCTGAACCCCAACGCTGCCTCGGCCGCCGACCACTTCCCGGCGCAGGTGAGGGACCTGCTGGGCTGGCTGGGCGACGGCCTGCCCGAGGGCCACCCCTTCCGCGCCGTGCGCGCCGCGCCCGAGGTGGCGACGCGCCCCGAGCCCTGGATCCTCGGCAGCAGCGACTACGGCGCGCAGGTCGCCGCCTTCTTCGGCCTGCCCTATTGCTTCGCCCACTTCATCACCGATGGCCGCGGCGCGGCCGAGGCGCTGGCCCTCTACCGCGAGGGCTTCCGCGGCGAAGGCGCGCCGCATGCCGCCATCGGCGTCTATGCCCTGGCCGCCGGGACGGAGGCCGAGGCCGAGCGCCTCTTCCTGCCGCGCGCCCTGTGGCGCCTGCACCGCGACCGCGGCCACTTCCCGCCCCTGCCCACCGCGGAGGAGGCCGAGGCCCATCCCTGGACCCCGGCCGAGCGCGCGCGCGTGGCGGCGATGCGCGAAACCGCCCTGGTCGGCACGCCGGACCGCGTGCGGGACGGCATCACCCGGCTGGCGGCGGAGCTGGGCGTGCAGGAGGTGGCCGTGCTGACCCCCTGCCATGACGCCGCCGCCCGCCGCCGCTCCGTCACCCTGCTGGCCGAGGCCTTCGCCCAGGTTCCGGCGGCGGCTTGACGCCCCGCGGCCGCGGGAGGACCGTGGCGGCGAAACGTCCCGTCAGGTTCCATGGCCGCTCCCGCCGGCGCATCCGCCGCGCCCTCCCCCCTCGCCCGCGCCCGCGACATCGCGCCGGGCCTGGCGCTGTGCCTCCTCATCGCCTGGCTGTGCATCCAGCTGCGCAACGCCACCGGCATCGCCGCGCTGAACCCGGTGGTGCTGGCGCTGGCGGCGGGCATCGGCATCGGCGCGGCGGTGGGGCGGCCGGCGGCCATCAAGCCAGGCATCGCCTATGCGGTGCGCCCCCTGCTGCGCGCCGCCATCGTGCTGCTGGGCCTCCAGGTCACGCTGGGGCAGCTCGCCGCCCTGGGCCCCGGCGCGCTGGCGCTGGCGGTGGCGGTGGTGGCGCTGACCCTGCCCTTCACCATCTGGCTGGGGCGCCTGCTGGGTGTGGAGCCGGCGCTGGCGCAGCTCATCGGCACCGGCACGGCGATCTGCGGCGCCTCGGCCATCGTCGCCGCCAACCAGGTGGCGAAGGGCCGGGATGAGGACGTGACCTATGCGCTGGCCGTCATCACCCTGTGCGGCACCGCCGCGCTGATCCTGTTCCCGCTGCTGGGCGACATGATGGGGCTGTCCGGGCGCGCCTATGGGCTCTGGGCCGGGGCGGCGATCCATGAGGTGGTGCAGGCGGTCGGCGCCGCCGCGGC
>JBEQBS010000107.1:0-9119 GCA_041639675.1 Rubritepida sp.
CCGCGCCTCGCAGCGGCGCTCCGCCTCGGCCACCGAGGTGCGGATGACGTGGACCAGCGCCCCCTGCATGGCCGAGACGTCGCGGAACACGGAGCCGGCGCCGGCGCGCACTGCGGCCACCTCCTCGCCGGTGCGGCCCGCCTCGGTGCTCACGGCGGCCATGCGCGCCGTCACCTCGTTCACCGCCTCGCTGCTCTCGGTGATGTTGCGGGCGATCTCCTGCGTCGCGGCCGCCTGCTCCTCCATCGCCGCGGCGATGGCGGTGGAGACGTCGGAGATCTCGGCGATGGTGCGGCCGATGCCCTCCACCGCCTGCACCGCCGCGCGGGTGCCGGTCTCGATCTCGCCGATCTGGCGGCCGATCTCCTCCGTGCCGCGGGCGGTCTGGGTGGCCAGCTCCTTCACCTCGCTCGCCACCACGGCGAAGCCCTTGCCGGCCTCGCCGGCGCGCGCGGCCTCGATGGTGGCGTTCAGCGCCAGCAGGTTGGTGCGCGCGGCGATCTCGCGGATCAGCGTCACCACCTCGCCGATGCGCGAGACCGTGGCGGCCAGGGAGCGGATGGTGCCCTGGGTGGCGTCGCTGCCCTCCACCGCGGCGCGCGCCACCTCGCCGGCGCGGGCGGTCTGGGTGGTGATCTCGCGGATGGAGGCGGCCAGCTCCTCGGTCGCCGCCGCCACCGCCTCGACATTGCCGCGCGCCTGCTGGGCGGCGGCGTCGGCCCGGCCGGCATCGGCCTCCAGCCGCGCCGAGGAGGCGGCCATGCCCTCGGCGCGCGTGCTCATCGCGCCGGTGCGGCCGCTGACGCTCTCGACGGTGCGGCGCGTCTCGGTCTCGACCTTGTCGGCCATCTCCTGGATCGCGGCGCGGCGCTCCACCGCCGCGCGGCGCTCGTTCTCCGCGCGCTCCTGCACGGCGTAGCCCAGACGGGCGCGGGTAGCGCGGATCTGCGAGGCGATGCCCAGGAACTCGCCAGCCGCCGGCAGCGGCAGGTAGCGGTGGAAGTCGCCCTCGGCGATGGCGGCGAACTGCCCTTCCATCTCGCGCACCGAGCCGTGTAGCCGGCGCACGGCCAGCACGCCCATCGCGGCCATCCCGGCGAGGCCGATGGTGCCGATGGCCGATTGCGCGGCCCAGCCGAAGCCCGTCCAGGCCAGGATGCCGGCGGCCCCCGCCCCGGCGAGGACGCTGGCGCCGGCCAGCGCCAGCCGGCCGGTGACGCTGTCCCAGCCGCGCCGCAGCCGGGCCAGCGGCCCGCTGCCGATCAGCTCGCCGTCGCGCAGCCCGATGCCCTTGCCCTCGCCGTTCCGCAGCCGGGCGTAGGCGGCCTCCGCGCGCTCCACGTCGGCGCGGCGCGGCACGGTGCGGATGGAGACGTAGCCGGTGACGGTGCCGCCCTCGACCACCGGCGTCACGTTCGCGCGCACCCAGTAGAAGTCGCCGGTCTTGGTGCGGTTCTTCACCAGCCCCTCCCAGGGGCGCCCGGCCTTGGTGGTGGCCCAGAGGTCGGCGAATCCCTCCTTCGGCATGTGCGGGTGGCGCACGATGTTGTGCGGCGCGCCCATCAGCTCATCCAGGGAGAATCCGCTGACGCGCACGAAGGCGTCGTTGCAGAAGGCGATGCGCCCGCCGGTGTCGGTGCGCGAGACCAGCATCTCGCCCTCCGGCAACGGGATCTCACGGGTGGTGACGGGCTCGTTCACGCGCATCGGTGGCTTCCTTTTCAACGCCGGCGCCCAGGCTGCGCGTCGCCCGTCGCCAAACCATGAATCAGCCGATTGATTTTATGTCATCATAGGAGTTCGACGACCGCATCCGCCGCGAAGGCGCCCTGGCCCGCGGGCAGCACCAGCATCGGGTTCACGTCGATGGCGTGGAGCCGCGGCCCGGCGGCGGCGGCGAAGCGCGACAGCGCGGCCAGCGCGGCGGCCAGCGCCGGCACGTCCGCCTTCGGCCGCCCGCGCGCGCCGTCCAGCAGCGGAAAGCCCTTGAGCGAACGCACCAGGCGCTCCGCCTCCGCCGCGTCGAAGGGGCAGCGGCGGAAGGCCACGTCCTTCAGCACCTCGATGAACACCCCGCCGAGGCCCACCATGGCGACGGGGCCGAAGACCGGGTCGCGCAGGATGCCCAGCGCCATCTCCACCGCGCCCACCACCTGCTTGGCCACCAGCACGCCCTCGATGCGCGCGGCGGGCGCGTGCTCGGCGGCGCGCAGCAGCAGGGTGTCGAAGCCCGCGCGCACCGCCGCCTCGTCGGCCAGGCCCAGCAGGACGCCGCCGATCTCGCTCTTGTGCAGGATGTCGGGCGACAGGATCTTCATCACCACCGGGAAGCCGATGCGCCGGGCCGCCGCCACCGCGGCATCGGCATCGGCGCAGGCCTCTTCCGGCACCGCCGGGATGCCGGCGGCGGCGAGGATGCGCTTGGCCTCGGCCTCGCTCGGCGCGGCATCGGGCAGGGCCACGGCGGGCAGGGCGGGGGGCGCGGCCGCCGCCCGGGCAAAGGCCTCGCCGAAGCGCCCCTGCGCGTGCAGCGCCACCACCGCGCGCGTCGGGTCCTCGAAGACCAGGAAGCCATCGGTCTCCCATTCGCGCTGCACCTCGGGCGGGGCGATGATGGAGACGGCCCATAGCCGGTCGGGGAACTCCCGCGCCACCTGCGCCATCTGCGCGCGCACCCTGGGCCCCACGGTGGGCGAGCCGCCGACCTGGGTGAAGAAGCCCAGGCAGGAGGCATAGCCGCCATCCGCCGCCATGGCGCGGGTGAATTCGCCCACCAGCTCGATCTGGTTGAAGGCCTGGGCGGTGCAGTCCACCGGGTTGCGCGGGGCGCAGAAGGGCACGAAGCCGCGCAGCCGCTCCTGCGCCGCCCCCGGCATCGGCGGCAGGGGGAAGCCCAGCGTGTCCGCGACGTCGGAGATCAGCACGCCCGCCCCGCCGCTGACCGTCACCACGCCCAGGGTGTTCGCCACCGGGTGGATGCGCTTCGTCGCGGCGTAGGCGATGTCCAGCAGCTCCTCCGTGTTGCGGGCGCGCACCACGCCGAACTCGGCCAGCACGGCGTCGGTGACGGCATCGTCCCCGGCGATGGAGGCGGTGTGGGACTGCGCGGCATGGGCGCCCAGTTCGGACCGGCCGACCTTCATCATCACGATGGGCTTGCGGTTGCGCCGCGCCAGCTCCAGCGCCGCCAGGAATTTTTCCGACTCGCGGATGCCTTCGGCATAGGCGCAGATCACGTCCACCTCCTCCGCCTGGGCCATCCAGCCCAGCACGTCGCCCAGCGCCACCTCGGCCTCGTTGCCGGTGGTGACGCAGACCGGCGTGCCGATGCCGCGGTTGCGCGCCAGCGAATACAGGTGCGTGCCATAGGCGCCGCTCTGCGAGGCGATGCCGATGCGCCCCGCCAGCGGCCAGCCCTGCTCGAAGGAGGAGGAGAAGATGGGGAAGAAGCCGATGGCATCGTTGAACAGGCCCAGGCAGTTGGGGCCCAGCAGGCGCATGCCGTGGCGCTTCGCCGCCGCCACCAGGCGGTCCTGCATGGCCGCGCCCTCGGCGCCCACCTCGGCGAAGCCGGCGGTGAACATGATGGCGGCCCTGGTGCCGCGCGCGCCCAGCGCCTCCACGGCATCGAGCGCCGCCGCGCCCGGCACGGCGATGAGGCCGACATCCGGCGTGCCGGGCAGGCTGGCGACATCGGCGAAGCAGGGCAGGCCCTGCACCTCGCTGCGCTTCGGGTTCACCGGCCACAGCGCGCCCGCGAAGCCGCGGGTCTTCATGTAGGCGATGGGCCGGCCGCCGATGCGCGTGGCGTCGTCGGAGGCGCCGATGACGGCCAGCGACCGCGGGCGGATCAGCGGGTCGAGCGAGGCGAAATCCATGGGGTCAGCCATCCAGCAGGGTGATGTAGAGGTCGCGCGCCGCCTCCAGCTCCGCCACAGACACGCATTCGTGCGGCGTATGCGCCACGCCGATTTCGCCGGGGCCGAGGATCACGCAGGGCGCGATGTCCTGCAGGATGGAGGCGTCGGTGCCGAAGGGCACGGTGCCGGCGGGGCGGCCGGTGGCGGCGGCGCATTGGCGCACCAGCGGATGGTCCTCCGCCAATTCGGGCGGCAGCCCCTCGCGCGCGACCTCCAGCGCCACGCCGCAATCCTGCGCGGCGCGTTCCAGCCGCGCCAGCAGCGGCGCGGGGGCCATGCGGCGGGAGTAGCGGAACTTCACCCGCGCCGTGGCGAGGGGCACGGAAACGTTGATGGCGGTGCCGTGGTTGTCCAGCACCAGGTTGAAGTCGGAGAAGGGCGGGTCATAGGCCGCATCCTGCCACCTCGGGTCCTCGCGCAGCATGGCGTGCACCGCGCGCAGCTCCATCAGGAAGGGGATCAGCGCCCAGTTGGCGTTGGTGCCCGCCCCGGTGGAGGAATGCGCCTGCACCCCGCGCGCCGTGGCGGTGAAGGAGATGTGGGAGCGGTGGCCGCGCACCGGCGCCAGCCGCGTCGGCTCGGCGACGATGATGCCGCGCGGCGCGGCGCGGCGGATGAGGGCGGAGCGCGCCACCACCTCCCGCGCGCCGGCCTTGGTGGTCTCCTCGTCGGTGGTGAGCACCAGGGTGGCGCGCGGCGCGGCCCGGGCGGCGCGCAGGCAGGCGGCCAGCGGCCCCTTCATGTCGGCCGAGCCCAGCCCGTGCAGCACGCCGCCGCGGATGGCGCCGGACCACGGGTCGTCGGTCCAGCCGGTCTCGGGCACCGTGTCCATGTGGGCGGACAGCGCCAGCCCGCCCGGCCCGCCGCGATGCGCCACCAGCACGCGCTTCGCCACCCCCGCGGCATCCGCGTAGTCCAGCCGCTCGACCTCGAAGCCGGCCAGCTCCGCCTCGATCCGTTCGGCCACCGCGAGGTTGGAGATGGCGGAGCGGCTGTCCAGCCGCACCAGTTCCGCGGCGAGGGCGGCGAGGTCGTTTCCCATCGCCGCAGGCTTGCCCGAAGCGGCGGGAAGGGCAACCCTCGCGGCCACCATGACAGCCTATCTCGACCCGCGCACCGGGCGCGAATACCCGCTGGACGTGCCGCGCTGGTGCGGCGACGGCAAGGCGCCGCTGCTGCTCACGCCGCTGCCCGGCATGGGGCGCGACGACATCGCGCCGGTCCGCTCCATCTGGCGCTATGCCGCCTCGCTGCCCTTCCTGCCGGCCGCGCCCATCAGCATGGGCGAGGGCTGCACGCCGCTGGTGGAAGCGCCGCTGGGCGGCGGCACCGCGCTGCTGAAATGCGAGTGGTTCATGCCCACGGGATCGTTCAAGGACCGCGGGGCGTCGGTGATGCTGTCCCTGCTGCGCGAGCAGGGGGTGCGGGCGGTGCTGGAGGACAGCTCCGGCAATGGCGGCGCGGCGGTGTCGGCCTATGCTGCCGCGGGCGGGATGGAGGCGACGATCTACGTGCCCGCCTCCACCAGCCCGGCCAAGACGGTGCAAAGCCGCGCGACGGGGGCGGCGATCACCCTGGTGCCCGGCAGCCGGCAGGATTGCGCCGAGGCCGCCGAGGCCAAGGCGAAGGACATCTTCTACGCCTCGCACAACTGGCACCCCTTCTTCCTGCACGGCACCAAGACCCTGGCCTATGAGCTGTGGGAGGATCTGGGCTTCCGCGCGCCGGACAACATCGTGATCCCCTGCGGCGCGGGCTCCAACGTGCTGGGGCTGCATGTCGGCTTTTCCGAGCTGCTGCGGGCGGGGCAGATCGCCCGGCTGCCGCGGCTGTGGGCGGCGCAGCCGGCGCATTGCGGCCCGATCGCCCGCGCGGCGCTGGGCCTGCCGGCGCAGGAGGCGAAGCCCACCATCGCCGAGGGGACGGCCATCGCCCAGCCCATCCGCCTGCCCGAATGCCTGCACGCGCTGAAGGAAAGCGAAGGCGGCGCCGTGCTGCTGGAGGAGGCGGAGATCGCCGCCGCCGCGCTGGCCCTGGCCCGGCGCGGCATCTACGTGGAGCCGACCTGCGCGCAGGCTGCCGCCGCCTTCACCAAGCTGCTGGCGGCCGGGCGCATTGCGTCCCGCGAAACGACGGTCGTGCTGCTGACCGGCACCGGGCTGAAATCCACCCCGCGCTACGCGGAGCTGCTGGGAGTGGCGCTGTGACGCTGGACGATATCCCGACCCCCGCCCTGGTGCTGGACCTGGCCGTGCTGCGCCGGAACCTCGCCATGATGCGCGATGCCATCGCCCGCCACCCCGGCGTCCTGCTGCGCCCGCACCTCAAGACCGCGAAGTGCCGGGAGGTGGCGGCACTCGCCGCGCCGGGTGGCGGGCCGATCACCGTCTCCACGCTGGCGGAGGCGCGGCATCTCGCCGATGGCTGGAAGGACCAGATCTACGGCGTGGGCATCACGCCGGCCAAGCTGGGCGCGCTGGCCGCGCTGAACGCCCAGGGCGCGCAGGTGAAGGCCATCACCGACGACGCCGACGCCGCCCGCGCCATCGCCGCCGATGGCCGCGTGGATGCGCT
The DNA here is from genome assembly GCA_041639675.1 of Rubritepida sp. Taxonomy (GTDB): domain Bacteria; phylum Pseudomonadota; class Alphaproteobacteria; order Acetobacterales; family Acetobacteraceae; genus Roseococcus. The sequence continues at coordinate 6,495 of JBEQBS010000107.1, forward strand.
GGTGGAGGTGGATTGCGGCGAGCATCGCGGCGGCGTGGACCCGGCGGAGACGCTCGCCGTGGCCCGCGCGCTGGGGCCGCGCTTCGCCGGCATCTTCACCCATGCCGGCCATTCCTACGCCGGGCGTTCGCCGGACCAGATGGCGGATGTCGCGGCGGCCGAGCGCGCCGCGGTGGTGCGCGCCGCCGATGCGCTGCGCGCGGCCGGGCTGGCGCCGCGCATCGTTTCCATGGGCTCCTCCCCCACCGCGCTGCACGCGCGTTCGCTGGCTGGCATCACGGAGGTGCGGGCCGGCGTGTACATGTTCGGCGACCTGTTCCAGGAGCAGCTGGGCACCCATCCGGAGGGCGAGATCGCCGTCACCGTCCTGGCCAGCGTCATCGGCCGCAAGCCCGCGCAGGGCGTGCTGCTGCTGGATGCCGGCGCCCTGGCGATGAGCAAGGACCGCTCCACCCAGGCGGCCCCGCGCGACGACGGCTTCGGCCTGGTGCTGGACCTGGACGGGCAACGCAGCTTCGGCCACGCGGTGCTGCACCGCGCCTACCAGGAGCACGGCGTGGCGTCGCCCATGCCCGACATGCCGGTGGGGGCGAAGCTGCGCGTGGCGCCCAACCATTCCTGCCTGACGGCCGCGGCCTTCGACCGCTACCATGTGGTGGATGGCGGCCGCGCGGTGGTGGCGACCTGGGAGCGGGTGAACGGATGGTGAGCCTGTCGGCGCTGCGCGAGGCCGAGGCGGCGCGGATGGACGCCGCCTGCATCCGCTGCGGCGCCTGCTTCACGGCCTGCCCCATGGTGCCCCTCAGCGCTGCGAAGGACGCCGACCCGGTGGGCGCCGTGGTGGGCGTGCTGGAGCTGCTGCATGGCGGCGCCGGCGACGCGGCTTCGCGCGCCTGGACGGCGGCCTGCACCCGCACCGGCACCTGCAACGCCGCCTGCCCGGCGGGGGTGGACCCGCGGCTGATGCTGCGCCTCGCGAAGTGGCGCGCGAACGAGACCGGCGCCCTGCCCAAGCGCGACGCGCGCGACGCCATGGCGCGCGCCAAGGTCTTCGCCCGGCTGGGCATGAGCGAGGAGGAGCAGGCGCGATGGCTGTGAATCTCTTCTGGTACGGCTGCAACATGACGCGCCACGCGGAGATCATCCGCCTGAGCGAGCGGCTGCTGCGCTGCGTCGGCACCGCGGCCGAGCCGGTCGGCGGCCCCGGCGCCTGCTGCGGCAGCCCCAAGGAAAGCGAGCCGCGCATCAGCGAGGCGATGGCCGGGCGCACCATGCAGGGCTTCGCCGCGCGCGGGGCAACGAAGGTGCTGACCTGGTGCCCATCCTGCCACATGAACCTGGAGGACTTCATGGCGCCCGTCTCCGGCGCCGCCTTCACCCACGCCCACCTGTGCGAGGCGCTGCACGAGGGGCGGGAGGCGCTGCGCCCGCTGATGGTGAAGCCCGTGCCGGCGCGCGTGCTGCTGGACGCCCATGCGGGCTTCAACGACCGCGCCGAGGTGAACCGCCTGATCCCCGACCTGCTGCGCCTGGTGCCCGGCGTCGAGGTGCTGGAGCACCCCTATCGCGGCGCCTCCTACATGTGCTTCGGCCTGGCCGGCGTGCCCGGCGCGCTGGAGGACCACAAGGCCCGGCTGCTGGACGCGGCGCGCGAGACGGGGGCGGATACCATCGTGACCATCTTCCACTCCTGCCACCGCGAGCTGGTGGGGCTGGAGCGCACCCACGGGCTGCGCGTGCTGAACTGGGTCCACCTGCTGGCCGGGGGCGCGGGCTGGGACTGGGCCGACGACTACAAGGCCTGGCGCAACGCCGACGACCCGCTGGCGGCGATGGGCGCCGCGCGCGTGGCGGCGGCGGGCGAGGAGGCGGTGCGGAAGCTGGCGGTGCCGGAGCTGGCTAGGCCCCGATAGCGCGGATCGCCGCAGGGCGGATGCCCGGAGGCGTGAATCCGCGCGTCAGATGCTGAACTCCGCGCGCCGGTAGCCCTGGGCGAAGAGCAGCGCCGTCAGGTCGCCCTGCGTCACCACATGCCGCGCGGCGGCGCGCACCGCGGGCTTGGCACGGAAGGCCACGCCCAGCCCGGCGGCCTGGATCATCGGCAGGTCGTTGGCGCCGTCGCCCACCGCGCAGCAGGCGGACAGCGACAGGGCGCGCTCGGCGGCGAGGCGCTTCAGCGTGGCCAGCTTGGCGTCCTTGTCCAGGATGGGCTCGGCCACCCGGCCCGTCAGCTTGCCGCCCTCGATGAGCAGCGTATTGGAATGGTGCTCATGGAAGCCCACCCGTTCCGCCACGCGCCCGGTGAAGAAGGTGAAGCCGCCCGAGACCAGGGCGCAATGCGCGCCATGCGCCCGCATGGTGCCCACCAGTTCGCGCGCGCCGGGCATCAGCGCGGTGTCGCGCCAGGTGTCCTCCAGCGCGGATTCGTCCAGGCCGGCCAGCATCGCCACCCGCTCGCGCAGGGCGGCCTGGAAATCCAGCTCGCCATTCATCGCGCGGGCGGTGATGGCGGCGATGACGTCCTTCAGCCCGGCGGCGGCGGCCAGCTCGTCCAGCGTCTCGGTGGTGACGACCGTGCTGTCCATGTCGGCGATCAGCAGGCGCTTGCGCCGGCCGGCGGCCTCC
>JBEQBS010000108.1:0-9031 GCA_041639675.1 Rubritepida sp.
GCCCGCGCCCTGCGCGCCTGCGCCGGCGCCGGGGCGCGGGTGATGTTCCTGGAGGTGGACACGGCCAATGCGCCCGCCCTGGCGCTGTACACGCGCGCGGGCTTCGCGCGGGTGGGCACGCGGCGCGGCTACTACGGGCCGGGGCGGGATGCCGCGGTGCTGCGCCTCAGCCTTTCCTGACCAGCAGCCGGTCCTCGCCGGCCTCCAGCACCGTGTGCCCCTGCTCGGCCAGGGTGCGGGGCAGGTTGCGGCGCGGCTCCTCCCCCTGGAACAGCAGCTCCAGCACCTCGCCGGCCCGCATGCGGTCGAGCTGGAGGCGGGCGCGCACGAAGGTCATCGGGCAGGTGTCGCGGGTGATGTCCAGCCGGTGGTCGGGGCGATCCATGTATTCGCAGGGCCTTTTTCTTGCGAAGGGCGGGTGGTGCACGCTTGCGTAATGGCAATGAAGGCGAGTATTACGCGGTTGATCGAATCGGGGAACATGCGCATGTCCGAAAATGCTGCCGGGGCGGACCTCCTGGGACTGACGGCGGAGATCGTGTCGGCCCATGTCTCCAACAACTCCGTCTCCGTGACGGACCTGCCCAACCTCATCACCGAGGTGCACCGCACCCTGTCGGGCCTGGGTGGCGCGCCGCAGCCCCGCATGGAGGCCGAGAAGCCCACCCCCGCCGTGCCGGTGAAGAAGAGCATCACCCCCGACTACCTCGTCTGCCTGGAGGACGGGAAGAAGATGAAGATGCTCAAGCGCCACCTCCAGACCAGCTACGGCATGTCGCCCGAGCAGTACCGGGAGAAGTGGGGCCTGCCGCCGGACTACCCGATGGTCGCCCCCAACTACGCGCAGCACCGCTCCTCGCTGGCCAAGAAGATCGGCCTGGGGACCCAGGGCCGCAAGAAGGGCTGATCCTTGCCGGGGCATCCCTCCCCCGATCCCTCGCGGATCGAGCGCATGTGCGTGGAACGCGGCCTCAAGATGACCGGCCAGCGCCGGCTGATCGCCCGCGTGCTGAGCGAGGCGGAGGACCACCCGGACGTGGAGGAGCTGTACCGCCGCGCCTCGGCGCTGGATTCCCGCGTCTCCGTCGCCACCGTGTACCGCACCGTCCGCCTGCTGGAGGAGAAGGGCATCCTGGAGCGCCGCGACTTCGGCGGCGGCCGCGCCCGCTTCGACCCCGCCGACCGCGGCCACCACCACCACCTGATTGACGTGGACAGCGGCACGGTGATCGAGTTCCAGGACGCCGCGCACGACGCCCTGGCCCGCGCGATCGCCGAGCGACTGGGCTTCGAGCCGGTGCAGATGCGCCTGGAGATCTTCGGCCGCAAGGCGCCGCGCCCGTGAGCTTCGAGGAGATCCGCGCCGGCAACCTCGGCGTGCGCGTGGCCCGCACGGAGGGCGAGGTGCGCGCCGCCCAGGCGCTGCGCTTCCGCGTCTTCTTCGGCGAGATGGGCGCCACGCCCGACGCCGCCGCCCGCGCATCGGGCCTGGACGCCGACATCTTCGACGCCGTGGCCGACCACCTGCTGGTGCTGGACCATGACCGCGGCGAGGGGCCGGAGGCGGTGGTGGGCACCTACCGGCTGATCCGCCGCCCGGCCGCGGCGAAGCTGGGCCGCTTCTATTCCGACGACGAGTTCGACCTCGCCCCCGTGCTCGCTTTCCCGGGCGAGATCCTGGAGCTCGGGCGCTCCTGCACCGATGCGGCCTACCGCACGCGCGGCACCCTGCAGCTGCTGTGGAACGGCATCGCCGCCTATGTCTTCCACCACGAGATCGGGCTGATGTTCGGCTGCGCTTCCCTGCCCGGCACCGATGTGGATGCCAATGCCGCCGCGCTCTCCTACCTCGCGCAGCACCACCTGGCGCCGGAGGCGATCCGCCCCCGCGCCCTGCCGGACCGCCGCGAGGCGATGGACCGGCTGCCGCCCGGCGCCTACGACGCCAAGCGGACGCTGCTGGACCTGCCGCCGCTCATCAAGGGCTACCTGCGGCTGGGCGGCTTCGTGGGCGACGGCGCGGTGGTGGACCACGCCTTCAACACCACCGATGTCTGCGTCGTCGTGAAGACGGACCTCATCACCGGCAAGTATTCGCGCCACTACGAGCGCAAGGCCGGCGGCCTCAGCGCCGGCTGACGCCGCCTCCGGCGGGGGTTGGGTTGATGCCGCCTCCGGCGGCGGGGGGGCTGATCGCCGCCGCCAGCCGTTCCAGCAGCGCCTCCCGGCCGTGCAGCGGCGGGTGGATGGCGATGCGGATGGTGCCCGGATGCTTGAGGAAGGAGCGCCGCGGCCAGCACCGCCCGGAATCGGTGGAAACGGGCGTGACGGGCAGGCCGGTGCCCTGGGCCAGCGCCAGGATGCCGGGGTGCAGCGGCAGTGCCTCGCCCGGCGCGGCGCGGGTGCCCTCGGGGAAGATCACCAGCTGGCGCCCGCCGGCCGCCGCCGCCTTGCCGTCCCGCACCAGGGCGCGGATGGCCTTCATGCCCCCGGCGCGGTCCACGCCCACATGGCCGGTCAGCCGCGCCCAGAGGCCATAGACCGGCACCAGGAACAGCTCCTGCTTCATCACATAGGCGACGTCGGGCACCAGCGCGAACCAGACCAGCGTGTCGAAGGCCGATTCATGGCGCGAGGCGATGAGCGCCGGCCCCCGGGGCAGGTTTTCCCGCCCCGAAACCTCCAGCCGGATGCCGGCGACGGCGCGCAGCAGCACCAGCATCACCCGGCTCCAGAGCCGCATCGCGCCGCGCGACCACCGCCGCGGGCCCAGCAGCAGCGGCAGCAGCACGATGCCCGAGACGGCGGTGAGGCCGAAGAAGAGCAGGTTGAAGAGCAGGGAGCGCAGCAGGGTCATCGCCGCGCCCCCTTGCCCGGAATCCGCGGCGCCGTCAGCCCCGCGTGGCGGCGTCGTAGTCGCGCATCAGCGTCTCGGTGATGGCGCCCGGCGTGAATTCCAGCGCGCCGATGCGGCGCACCGGCGTCACCTCCGCCGCCGTGCCGGCGACGAAGGATTCCGTGGCGCGCGCCAGCTCCTCCGGCTTGATGACGCGCTCCACCACCGTCATCTGCCGCTTGCGGGCCAGCTCCATCACGGTACGGCGCGTGATGCCGTCCAGGAAGCAGGTGGGCGTGGGCGTGTGCAGCTCCCCGTCGAAGACGAAGAAGGCGTTGGCGCCCGTGGCCTCGGCCACGTCGCCCTTGTGGTCCAGCATCATCGCGTCGTCCGCGCCCTCGTCGGCGGCGGCGTGCTTGCTCATGGTGCCGATCATGTAGAGGCCGGCGGCCTTGGACGCGGTGGGCGCGGTGTCGGGGTGCGGGCGGCGCCACTTCGCCCAGGTCAGGTTGATGCCCTTCATCCGCTGCTCGACGCCGAAATAGGCGCCCCATTCCCACACGGCGATGGCGAGGTTCACGCCGGCATTGCGCGCCGCCACCCCCATCTCGCCCGAGCCGCGCCAGGCGATGGGGCGGACATAGGCGTCCTTCAGCCCATTCGCCGCGAGGGTGGCGTTGGTGGCCTCGTCAATCTGCTCCGCCGTCCAGCCGATGTCGAAGCCCAGGATGCGCGCGGAGTTGATGAGGCGGTCCGTGTGCTCGCGCAGCTTGAACACCTGCCCGCCATAGCAGCGCTCGCCCTCGAAGACGGCGGAGGCGTAGTGCAGCCCATGGGACAGGACATGCAGCTTGGCGTCGCGCCAGGGGCGCATCTCGCCATTCCACCAGATGAAGCCGTCGCGGTCGTCGTAGGGAACCAGGGCCACCGTGTCATCCTCCTCGCCGGGCGGGCACCGCGCCTGCCCGAAACGAACGCCGACGGGCCGATTGGCGCATCATTCGTTCGTTCATGCTGCGGTTCTTGAAGCAAGGGCGAAAATGTGTCAATGATGCTGACCGAAACAGCACGCATGGCTCCCATGTCCGAACGAACGCCCGCGCTGAACCCCGCCGCCGGCCGCAACCTCCTTTTCCTGCGCGAGGAGGAGCTGCGCCTGGCGCAGGACCTGCTGTATTTCGGCTACCGCGACTTCACGGCCGGCGCGGACCGCATCCTGGAAGGCCACGGCATGGGGCGCGCCCATCACCGCGTGCTGCATTTCGTCGGCCGCGCGCCGGGCATCCGCGTGGGCGACCTGCTGGCCATCCTGGGCATCACCAAGCAGAGCCTGGGCCGCGTGCTGCAACCCATGATCGAATCCGGCCTGGTGGCCCAGGCGCCTGGCCGCGCCGACAAGCGCCAGCGCCTTCTGACCCTGACCCCGGCGGGCGAGGCGCTGGAGCGCCAGCTCTTCGCCGCCCAGCGCGAATGGGTGCTGCGGGCGTACCGGGAGGCCGGGCCGCAGGCGGTGGAGGGCTTCCGCCAGGTGATGCGCGCCCTGATGGGCCCCGAGGCCCGCGCGCAGTTCGAGGGGCTGGAGCGCGAGGCCGCCCCCGGCCGCGCCCAGCCCGCCTTCCTGCGGAGCGCGTGATGGAGGGCGCCGACCTGCTGGTGGTGGATGACGACGCCCGGCTGCGCGCCCTGCTGCAGCGCTTCCTGAGCGAGCAGGGCCACCGCGTCGCCGTCGCCGCCGATGCCGCCGAGGCCCGGGCCGCGCTGGCCGCCATGGCCTTCGACCTGCTGGTGCTGGACGTGATGATGCCCGGCGAGACCGGGCTGGAGCTGGCGGAATCCCTGCGCCGCGAGGGGATGGAGACGCCCATCCTGATGCTGACCGCCCGCGGCGCGCCGGATGACCGCGTGGCAGGCTTCGAGCACGGCGCCGACGACTACCTCGCCAAGCCCTTCGACCCGCGCGAGCTGGCGCTGCGCATCCGCACCATCCTGCGCCGCGCCGCACCCGCGCAGCCGGCGCCCGCCGCGCCCACGGGGCCGGTGCAGCTGGGCGAGCGCTGGTTCGACGCCGACCGCAGCGAGCTGCGCGGCCCGGAGGGCACCCAGCGCCTGACGGGCGGCGAGGCGGCGCTGCTGGCCGCGCTGTGCCGCCGCGCCGGCGAGGTGCTGTCGCGCGAGGACATCGCCGCCGCCATCGGCGCGCCGGAGGCCGGGGAGCGCAGCGTGGACGTGCAGGTGACGCGGCTGCGCCGCAAGATCGAGCCCGACCCGCGCGAGCCGCGCTTCCTGCACACCATCCGGCACAAGGGCTACGTGCTGCGGCCGGGGCCCTGACGGGGGGCGGGGCCGTTGTCGTGCCCTCAGGCGCCGGGCGCATGCATCCGCGCGCTTGGCCGCGCCGCGCTACGGCGGGCGCTGGCCGGGCGGCGGGCGCGGGATGCATCGTTGGAGCGCGTGGGATTCGGGCGGGGGCGCAAGGGCGCGCCCCCTGCACCCCCCGCCAGAGCGCAGCCCGCCGGGCCGCGCCGCTACGCCGCCGCCGGCAGCCGCCGGGCGATCGAATCCGCCACCCGGAAGGCCAGCGGGTTCAGCGCGATGGTGATGATGGCCGCGGCCAGGATCAGGTCCCGCGCCGCGCCGGGCAGCACGCCCTCCGTCACCGCCAGCCCGGCCAGGATGAAGGAGAACTCCCCCACCTGCGCCAGCGCCGCGCCGATGCTCAGCGCCTGGCGTGGCGCCAGCCCGCGCAGCCGGGCGATGGCATAGGCCGCCACCGTCTTGCCGACCAGCACCACCAGCACGGTCGCCAGCAGGGCCAGCGGCTCGCGCACCACGATCAGCGGGTCGAACAGCATGCCCACGGCGACGAAGAACAGCACGGCGAAGGCGTCGCGCAGCGGCAGGGTCTGTTCGGCGGCCTTCTGGCTCAGCGTGCTCTGCCCCAGCACCAGCCCGGCCAGGAAGGCGCCCAGCGCGAAGGAGACGCCGAACAGCACATAGGCCAGGTAGGCGACGCCCAGCGCCGAGACGAGCGCGGCCAGCGAGAACAGTTCGCGCGAGCGCAGCCGCCCCACCCAGCTCAGCGCCCAGGGCAGCACACGCGCGCCCACCACCAGCATCAGCGCCACGAAGGCCGCCACCTTGCCCAGCGTCAGCAGCACGGTCAGCGCGATGCCGGCATTGCCGCCGATGCCCGAGAGCAGCCCGGCCGGCGGGCGGTCCTGCGTCACCGCCGCCAGCACCGGCACGAGGACGAGGGCGAGGACCATCGCCAGGTCCTCCACCACCAGCCAGCCCACGGCGATGTGGCCCTGCACCGTGGCCAGCTCGCCGCGCTCGGTCAGCGCGCGCAGCAGCACCACGGTGGAGGCGACGGACAGCGAGAAGCCGAAGACCAGCCCGGCGGCGTCGGACCAGCCCATCAGCCGCGCCAGGCCCCAGCCCAGCACGGTGGCGCAGGCCATCTGCAGGATGGCGCCGGGCAGCGCCACGCCGCGCGCATCCGCCAGCTCGCGCGGGGAGAAGTGCAGCCCCACCCCGAACATCAGCAGGATGACGCCGATCTCCGCCAGCTGCTGCGCGGCCGCGATGTCGCCCACGAAGCCGGGCGTGTAGGGGCCGAGCGCCACCCCGGCGGCGAGGTAGCCGACGATGGTGGGCAGCCGCACCGCGCGCGCCGCCAGGCCGAGGAACAGCGCGAAGGTCAGCCCCAGCGCGATGGTGGCGATGAGGGCGGTCTCGTGCGGCATCAGCCCCGCGCCCGATCCGCGGAGGGCGCAGCCCGGAGCGGTGAATCGGCCGCGCCGTCATGCGCCCGATCCGCGGAGGGCGCAGCCCGGAGCGGCGAACCGGCCGCGCCATCCAGATACCGCCCGGCCAGGTGTTCCGTGAAATCCGCCGGGTCCAGCGCCTTGCCGGTGGCGGCGCGCAGCAGATCCTGGAAGCCCAGCCGCGAGCCGTGCGCGTGGACATTGGCGCGCAGCCAGCCCAGCAGCGGCGCCATCTCGCCGCGGGCCAGCGCCCCGTCCAGCCCCGGCACGGCGGCGCGCGCCGCCTTCATCAGCTGCGCCGCCGCCATGGCGCCCAGCGTGTAGGAGGGGAAGTAGCCGAAGGCGCCGTCATGCCAGTGGATGTCCTGCAGGCAGCCGCGCGCGTCGTCGGGCGGGGTGATGCCCAGCAGGCCGCGCAAGGCCTCGGCCCAGGCGCCGGGCAGGTCCGCCACCTCCAGCCGGCCCTCGATCATCGCGCGCTCCAGCCGGAAGCGCAGGATGACGTGGGCGGGATAGGTCATCTCATCCGCATCCACGCGGATGAAGCCGCGGGACACGCGGCGCCAGAGCTTCGCCAGGTTGGCGGGGTCATGCGCCGGCGTGGCGCCGTAGGCGGCCGTGAGTTCGCCCGCCAGGAAGCCCAGGAAGGCGTCGGAGCGGCAGGCCTGCATCTCGACGATCAGGCTCTGCGATTCGTGCGCGCCCATGCCGGCGGCCTCGCCCACGGGCTGGCGGGCGAAGGCGTCCGGCAGGCCGCGCTCGTAGAGGGCGTGCCCCGTCTCGTGCAGCACGCCCAGCAGCGCCTTGGCGGGGTCGGCCTCGCTGTAGAAGGTGGTGATGCGCACGTCGGTCGGCGTGCCGCCGCAGAAGGGATGCAGGGATTCGTCCAGGCGGGAATGTTCCGCCTCCAGCCCCAGGCGGAGGGACAGGCGGCGGCACATCTCCCGCTGGCGCTCCACCGGAAAGGGGCCGGGCAGCGCGATGGGCGCGCCGCGCCGGGCCTGGAGCGCCTCGGCGCGCGGCAGGGCATCCGCCAGCCAGGCGGCATAGGCGTCGAAGACCGGCTCAACCTCGGCGGCCGTCACGCCGCGCTGGAAGCCGTCCATCAGCGCGTCATAGGGGGAAAGGCCCGTGGCGGCGGCGAGCGCCTGGGCCGTCCGGCGCTGGAGGCGCAGCACCTCTTCCAGGAAGGGCTGCACGCGCGCGAAGTCGGAGGCGGCCTTGGCCTCGCGCCACACCTTCTCGCAGGCGCTGTTGGCGAGTGCCGTCGCCTCGACCAGCGCGGTGGGCAGGGCGGTGGCGCGCAGGTGGGCGCGGCGCATCAGCGCCAGGTTCGCGGCCTCCCACCCCTCCTCCGCCTGGGCCTGGGCGAGGTCCTCGGCCACCTCGGGCGCCGTCAGCAGCTCGTGCGACAGGCCGGCCAGGGCGGCGAGCTGCTCGCCCCGCGCCGCGCCGCCGCCGCGCGGCATCATGGCGGAGGCATCCCAGGACAGCACGGCCCCGGCCTCGCCCAGGGCGGCGAGGCGGGCGAAGCGGGTCTTCAGGCGGGCATAGGGGGTCATGGCGGAAGCCTCAGACGGCGGGTGGCCCAGAGGGCGAAGATGACGGCCCAGCCGATGGCCAGGCCGAACCAGGTCAGTGCATAGCCCAGATGGGGGTTGTTGGGCGCCGGCACGCCCAGGGCGGGGTCGGGCAGGGTGGCGCGGGCGGGCGGCGGGGTGGCGCCGAAGCCGGATTGCGCGGCGCGGCCGGGGCGCACCACCGTGAGCGCATAGGGGGGCGCATCCGGCGCGCCCAGCGCGGCGGCGATGCGCGCGGGCTCGAAGGCATAGAAGCGGCGGGCGGCGAGGTCGGGCTCGGGCGCGAAGGGGTTGCGGCGGTCGGCGGGGCGGGCATAGCCGGTGAGGGTGACGACGCCCTCAGGGCGCTCGATGCGGCCGCCCTCGAAGGGGGCCCAGCCGCGCTCCACCAGCAGGGGTGGCGCGCCCTCGCGGTCGAGGATGGCGAGCAGGGAGCCGCCCAGGGCGGTGCCGCGCACCTCCAGCCCCAGGAAGGCCTCGGCGCCGGGGCGCAGCCGGCCGGTGGCGGTGATGGGGGCATAGGGGGTGGGCGAAGGCCCGGCCTCTGCCGGCGGCAGCCTCTGCGCGGCGGCGAGGTCCGCCAGCACGCCGGTCTTCCAGGACAGGCGCTGGAGCTGCCAGGTGCCCAGGCCGAGCAGCAGCGCCAGCACGGGCAATGCCAGGAAGGAGGGAAGGATCAGCGCCCGCCAGGGGCGTCCGGCACCACGCTCAGCAGACATGCGCCGCCCCGCAGAATCCGGCCGCGACGCGGCCGGCGCCGCCAGACCGGCCGCCCCGCGGGACCACCCGTGGCGCGGCGAAGCCAAGCGCGCGGATGCGCGCGCCCGGCGTAGCGGGGGGCGCCCCCC
>JBEQBS010000109.1:0-9024 GCA_041639675.1 Rubritepida sp.
CCGATCTCCATGCGCTCGAAGCCGTCATCCAGCAGCTCCGCCATGTGGCTGTTGCGCTGGTGCCAGGAATTGCCGCCGAACACCGCGCCCACCAGCCGCACGCCGTCGCGCTGGGCGGAGGTGACGATGTTGAAGCCCGAGGCGTTGATGAAGCCGGTCTTGATGCCGTCCGCCCCCGGATAGTCGTGCAGCATGCCGTTGTGGTTGCGGATCATGCGGTTGCCATGGGCGAACTGCGTGACGGCGAAATAGGAATAGCGGTCGGGGAAATCCAGGAAGAGGCGGCGGCCGAGCAGCGCCATGTCGCGCGCGGTCGTCACCTGCTCGGGGTCCGGCAGGCCGGAGGCGTTGCGGAAGGTGGTGCGCGTCATGCCCAGGCTGCGGGCGCGCATGGTCATCATCCGCGCGAAGGCGTCCTCGTCGCCCGCCAGGTGCTCGCCCACCGCGGAGGCGATGTCGTTGGCCGAGCGGGTGACGAGGGCGAGGATGGCGGTCTCGGCGCTGATGGTGCCGCCGGCCGGCACGCCGAGCTTGGAGGGCGGGCGGGAGGCGGCCTCGGCCGAGACGCGGATGGGGGTGGAGAGCTCCACCCGGCCGGCGCGCATCGCATCGAACAGCATGTAGAGCGTCATCATCTTGGTGAGGGATGCGGGGTGGCGCATCTCGTCGGCGTTCTGGGCGGCCAGCACGTTGCCGGTCCGCGCCTCGGTGACGATGGCGGCGTAGCGCGGGCTTTCGGTGAGCTGGGCCAGGGCCGGCGCGGCCGTCGCCGCGAGGAGCATGGCGCCGCCCATGAGGCGCCGCGCGAAACCAGCCAAGGCCATGATTGAGCAATCCCCCAGTTGCAGCGGCATGCAGGCGGCCTCCCCCAAGGACGGCATCCATGCGCGCCGCCATTGCACACCATTGCGGGGGCAGTGTCCAGCGCCTCCGTGAAAATCACGCCTTTTCAATGGTTAACGGGTTTTTGTGCGGCGCACAAAAAATTGCTTGCACGGCATCTCCGGCGCGGCTACATCATGCTCATGCTGCATCGCAGCAAAACCAGCCGTCCGAACCCCCTGGCGGGACTTTGCGACGGTTCCAGCCACGGAGAGTGACCATGAAGAACCAGGCCGACGTGAAGAAGGTGATGACGGACGCGGCGCAGGCCGGCCAGAAGGCGATCGAGGACGGCGCCGTGCAGGCGCGCGTGGCCGTCGAGAAGGGCCTGGAGCAGGCCAACAAGACCGCCGCCGACCTGATGAAGGCCGCCGAGGAGGCCACCGAGTTCGGCCGCGGCAACCTGGAGGCCGTCACCAAGGCCAGCCAGCTCTACATGACCGGCGTGCAGGACCTGTCCCGCCAGACCATGGCGCTGTTCCAGGCGCTGTCCGACCACACGCTGGAGGGGGTGAAGACCCTGTCCGCCGTGAAGTCGCTGAAGGAGGCGGCCGAGTTCCAGGCCTCCTTCACCAAGACCACCTTCGAGCGCGCGATGAATGACGGCGTGAAGCTCCAGGAAGCGGCCTTCAAGCTGGCCGAGTCCTCCTTCGCGCCCATCACCGCCCGCATGACGCTGGCGATGGAGAAGGTCGGCAAGCCGCTCGCGGCCTGAGCCGGACCCTGCCCCGGCAGGACCATCGGGAGCCCGGCCGCGCGAGCGTGCCGGGCTTTCCTTTTCTTCATCCCTCCTGTGCAATGGGTGCAAGCCCTTTTCCCGCGGCGCGGCGCACCGATATCCTGCGCCGAGGGGACAGGCGCCCCATTTCTTCTGGCGAGCGGGACATCATGGCGGAAGGCGACAAGCGCGAGGGCGAGGGCGGGCCGGCGACGGGCGTGGTGGTGAAGCCGCGCCCGAAGACCAAGAAGCCCGCCATGTACAAGGTCCTGATGCTGAACGACGACTACACGCCGATGGAGTTCGTCGTCCACGTGCTGGAGCGCTTCTTCCAGAAGGGCCGGGACGAGGCGACGCGCATCATGATGCACGTCCATCGCCGCGGCGTGGGCGTCTGCGGCGTCTATACCTACGAGGTCGCCGAGACGAAGGTGACGCAGGTGATGGACCTGGCGCGGCAGAACCAGCATCCTCTGCAATGCACCATCGAGAAGGAGTGACCTGCGCCCGCTGCATGCGTTGGAGGGTGTGACGGGCGGGGTGGGTGCCCCACATCCGATGTTAACATTCCGTTCCGCATCCTGCGGGACCGACGACCGATAGGGGAGCGTACCGATGCTGTCCCGCAACCTCGAGCAGACGCTCCACCGGGCCCTTGGCCTCGCCAATGACCGGCGCCACGAATATGCCACCCTCGAACACCTGCTGCTTGCGCTGGGCGACGACGCGGATGCCGCGACCGTGCTGCGCGCCTGCGGCGTGGATGTCGAGAAGCTCAAGCGCGACCTCACCGAGTTCCTGGACAAGGACCTCGCCGGGCTGGTGAGCGACCGCGGCGGCGACCCGAAGCCGACCGCCGGCTTCCAGCGCGTGGTCCAGCGCGCCGCCATCCACGTGCAGTCCTCGGGCCGCGACGAGGTGACGGGGGCCAATGTCCTCGTCGCCCTGTTCAGCGAGCGCGAGTCGCATGCCGTCTACTTCCTGCAGTTGCAGGACATGACGCGGCTCGATGCGGTGAACTTCATCAGCCATGGCATCGCCAAGGCGCCGGGGCGCTCCGCGCCGCGGCCGGTCCAGGGCTCCGCCACGCCGAATGAGGAGCCCGGCGCGCAGCCCGAGCGCGAGGAGAAGCCGCGCGGCGGCCGCAACCAGGACGCGCTGTCCACCTACTGCGTCAACCTCAACAAGAAGGCGGCCGCGGGCAAGATTGACCCGCTGATCGGCCGCGACACCGAGATCGAGCGCACGATCCAGATCCTGTGCCGGCGCACCAAGAACAACCCGCTCTACGTGGGCGACCCCGGCGTGGGCAAGACTGCGATCGCCGAGGGCCTGGCCAAGCGCATCATCGAGGGCGAGGTGCCCGAGGTGCTGGCGAAGTCCATCATCTACTCGCTCGACATGGGCAGCCTGCTGGCCGGCACGCGCTACCGCGGCGACTTCGAGGAGCGGCTGAAGGCGGTGGTGAGCGAGCTGGAGGCCCAGCCGGGCGCCGTGCTCTTCATTGACGAGATCCACACCGTGATCGGCGCCGGCGCCACCAGCGGCGGGGCGATGGATGCGTCCAACCTGCTCAAGCCCGCGCTGGCGCAGGGCACGCTGCGCTGCATCGGCTCCACCACCTACAAGGAATACCGCAACCACTTCGAGAAGGACCGCGCGCTGGTGCGGCGCTTCCAGAAGATTGACGTGAACGAGCCCACGGTCGAGGACACGGTGAAGATCCTCACCGGGCTGAAGACCAACTACGAGAAGCACCACAAGGTGAAGTACACCCCCGAGGCGATCCGCGCCGCGGTGGATCTCTCCGCCCGCTACATCCATGACCGCAAGCTGCCCGACAAGGCGATTGACGTGATTGACGAGGTGGGCGCCTCGCGCATGCTGCTGCCGGAGGGCAAGCGCAAGAAGACCGTGACGCTGAAGGACGTGGAGGAGACGGTCGCCAAGATCGCCCGCATCCCGCCCAAGAGCGTGAGCGCCGACGACAAGGAGACGCTGCGCAACCTGGAGCGCGACCTGAAGGCGATGGTCTTCGGCCAGGACAAGGCGATCGAGGCGCTGGCCGCCGCGATCAAGCTCTCCCGCGCCGGCCTGCGCGACGCGGAGAAGCCGATCGGCAACTACCTGTTCTCCGGCCCCACCGGCGTCGGCAAGACGGAGGTGGCCAAGCAGCTCGCCAAGACGCTGGGCATCGAGATGCTGCGCTTCGACATGAGCGAGTACATGGAGCGCCACTCCATCTCCCGCCTCATCGGCGCGCCGCCCGGCTATGTCGGCTTCGACCAGGGCGGCCTGCTGACCGACGGCGTGGACCAGCACCCGCATTGCGTGCTGCTGCTGGATGAGATCGAGAAGGCGCACCAGGATCTCTACAACATCCTGCTGCAGGTGATGGACCACGGGAAGCTGACCGACCACAACGGCAAGACGGTGGATTTCCGCAACGTCGTCCTCATCATGACGACGAATGCCGGCGCCTCCGACCTCGCCAAGCCTGCCATCGGCTTCGGCCGGGAGGTGCGCACGGATGAGGACCAGGAGGCGGTGAAGAAGCTGTTCACCCCCGAGTTCCGCAACCGCCTGGATGCCGTCATCCCCTTCGCGGGGCTGAGCCAGGAGATCGTGGCGCAGGTGGTGGAGAAGTTCGTGATGCAGTTGGAGGCTCAGCTCGCGGACCGCAACGTCACCATCGAGCTGTCCTCCGCCGCGAAGGAGTGGCTGAGCGAGAAGGGCTACGACCCGCTGTATGGCGCCCGCCCGCTGGCGCGCGTCATCCAGGAATACGTGAAGAAGCCGCTGGCCGAGGAGCTGCTGTTCGGCAAGCTGGTGAAGGGCGGCGCGGTGAAGGTCGGCCTGGCCGATGGCGCGCTGACCTTCGAGATCGCGGAGGCCCCCGTCGCCGCCCTGCCGAAGCCCGAGGGCGATGGCGAGGCGGAGAAGGAGCCCGAGCAGGCGCACTGACCTTGTGCGGGAGGCCCCGGTGGGAAACCATCGGGGCCTTCACGCGTCAGGGAGCGCCATATGTCCGGCATCGAGGATTGGGACGGCTACAGCGCGGCGCTGCGCGCGCGCGGCAAGGAGTTCGCCGCCCTACACCCGGAGGCCGTCAAGGGCTTCCAGGCCTTGTCGCGCGGCGCCAGCACCACGCGGCACCTGGATGCGAAGACGCGCGAGCTGATCGCCCTTGCCGTGGCGGTGACGACGCGCTGCCAGGGCTGCCTGGACGCGCATGCGCGCAAGGCCCGCGCGGCGGGCGCGACGAAGGAGGAGGTGGCGGAGGCGCTGGGCGTCGCCATCGCGTTGAATGCGGGGGCGGCCTTCACCTACACGCTGCATGCGCTGGATGCGATGGATGAGGCGGGGGCGTAGGGCGTGGCGATCCCCAGCTACGAGGAACTGATGATGCCGGTGCTGCGCGAACTGCTCGGCGGGGAGCGCAGCATGCGGGAATTGAGCAACGCCCTGGCGGAGAAGCTGCGCCTCTCGGAAAGCGAGCTGCTGGAGGAACTGCCCAGCGGGCGCGGCGTTACCGTCCTGCATAGCCGCGTCGGGTGGGCCAAGACATACATGAAGCAGGCTGGCCTTGTTGCCCAGCCACGCCGCGGTGTCGTGGCGCTGACCCAGCGTGGGCGGGAGGTGGCGTCCAGCGGGCGGGCTTCCATCGATTCGCGCTTCCTTCGGCAATATGAGGAGTTCATCGCCTTCCAGTCCCGCTCACGACGAGACGAAACGCAGGCCAACGGCCTCACCGGCGTGGCCGCGGATGATGCGACGCCGGAGGAGCGTCTTCAGGAGGCCTACAAGGCGTTGCAAGCTGGCTTGTCCGTCGAGCTGCTCGATCGCCTTCGCGTCCTGCCGCCTGCGCGCTTCGAGGCGCTCATCGTGGATCTGCTCCTGGCGCTGGGCTTCGGCGGCGGGCGCCGTGGCGAGCGCATCGGCATGTCCGGCGATGGCGGCGTGGACGGCATCATCCGCGAGGACGCGCTCGGCCTTGACGTCGTCTACATCCAGGCGAAGCGGTATGCCGCCACGCAGGCGGTCGGTCCGGAAGCCATCCAGGCGTTTGCTGGGTCGCTGCTGGAGCGGGGCGCGACGAAGGGGGTATTCGCGACGACCTCCCGGTTCACGGACGGCGCGAAGCGGGCAGCCGAGCGGCTGAGCACCCAGCGGCGCCTGGTGCTGATAGACGGCGACGAGCTGGCGCGCCTGATGATCGAGCATGGCGTCGGCGTTCGGACTGCCGAAACGCTGCGAATCCAGCGCCTCGACCTGTCGCCCTACGAGGACGACGCATAACCCCCCAAAAACCCCCGCACCTCCCCCAGCACGTCGCCCTCCGCCACGCCCAGCCGGCGCAGCGGCGCGGCGAAGGCGGCGATGATGCCCACATGCCCCATGCCCGCGTATTCGACGTGCCGCACCGCCAGCCCGGCATTGCGCCCGCGCGCCGCCAGGATGCGCGAGTGGCGCGGCCGCACCACCGTGTCGTCCAGCCCGTGCAGCAGCAGCATGGGTGCCGCGCCGGCCAGGGGGATGGCGTGCGGGATGGCCTCCACCCGCGCCATGCCGGGGAAGATGGCGGGCGGATTGGCCTCGCGCGCCTGGAAGTCATAGGGGCCCGCCAGGCCGATGAAGCCGCGCGTGCGCCCGCGCAGCCCCCAGCGTGGGTCATAGGCCAGGGCGGCGGCGATGAAGGCGCCGGCCGAATGGCCCATCATCACCAGCGGGCCAGCCAGCGCCCGGCAGGCCAGCGCCACATCCTCGACGAAGGTGGGGTAGTTCACGGCCGGATGCAGCCGGTATCCCGGCACCGCCACCCGCCAGCCCAGCGCCGCCAGCGGCCGCGCGACGAAGGCGTAGTCGGCCGGTGCCCCTGCCGTCCAGCCGCCGCCATGCACGAAGACCAGGGCGGGCGCATCGGCGCGGCCGTAGAGGTCCATCCGCTGGGCGGGGTCGGGGCCATAGGGGATGCCGCGCCGCTCCTCCGCCGCGCTGGCGGAGAGCAGGTTGGCCAGGCGCTGCGGGGCGCAGCCGGCCAGCAGGGGCAGGGCGAGGAAGGCGCGTCTCATCACCCGCCAACGCGCAGGCGCGCCGGCTCGCTGCTGGCGTAGATGTCGCCGCTGTTGGCCTCGGCGGGCAGGGCGTCCAGCCAGGCGGCCATGGCGGCGGCCTCCACGGGCGCGGGGAAGGCCCATGCCATGCCCTCGCCCAGGCAGGCGTTGAAGGCGCCCAGGCCCAGCGCCGAAAGCCGCGCCAGCGCCGCATGCGCCACCGGGCGCTGGATGGTGGTGAACTCGAAGGACAGGGCGCGCGGCGCGGCGGAAAGGCCGGCCAGCACCTCGGCCTCCCAGCCCTCCACATCCACCTTGATGAAGTGCGGCATGCCGTGCGCGGCCACCAGCGCGTCCAGCGTGGTGCGGGGGCGGGGCAGGGCGGCGTCCCATTCCTGGCCCTCCCAGCCCGGCGCGCCGGCGGCGGCGGCGATGAAGTCGCGGCTGGCGGTGGCCACGGTGGGGTTGGCGCGGTTGAGGTGCAGCACCGCCTCGCCCGGGGTGGCGCCCAGCAGGGCGGGCACCAGCACCACGCCGGCATCGCCGCGGAACACCAGGCGCAGGGCGCGCAGCAGGGCGGGCTGCGGCTCCACCGCCACGACCCTGGCACCCAAACGCCGGAAGGACAGCGCCCGGTCCCCGACATGGGCGCCGACATCGAAGGCCAGCTCCCCGGGACCGAGGAAGCGGGCGTGGAAGGCATCCAGCGCCGCCCGCCGCGCCGGGTCGTGATAGGTGCGCAAGCTGCGCCCCACCGCGCGGGCGCCGGGCATCACGGGCGGAACACCAGGGCGGCGCCGGCGGCCTGCACCAGCCAGGCGCCATCGGGCAGGGCGCGGCCCTCGGGGGCGATGCGGCGGATGGCGGCGGTGCCGTCATCGGTGCGGATGGCGCAGCCGGCCAGCGGCAGATCGGGCAGCCAGTCCTGCGGCGGCAGCACCGAGACGCGGCCCTGCGGCAGCTCCAGCACCACCCCGCCGCCCGCGCGCGGCGCCAGCGGCCGCCCGGCGAGGCGCGACAGCCGCGCGGCGCTGTCCATGCCGCCCACCATGAAGCATTCCTCCAGCGCCACGGCGTGGTTGGGGTGGTCCAGCCAGCGCGCCTGCCACAGCAGCTCCGGCGTCAGGTGGCGGATGAGCTGGATGCGGCCCTCCGGCGCATCGGGCAGCGGCAGGCGCTCGAAGCGGGCAAGCCGGCCCTCGGGGTCGTCGCAGGGGCGGGACAGGGGGGCGATGCCGGGGATGTCCAGCCCGGCGGCGCGCAGCCGCGCCAGGTTGGCGGCGCCGTCCTCCATGCCCAGGGCCAGGATGTGCATGCCCTCATGCCGGTCCAGCAGCGCGCCCAGGCCGTTGTCGGGCAGGCCGGGCGCCAGGATCGCCAGGAATTCCAGGTAGCCCTGGCGCAGGAAGGCGCAGCGGTTGCCGGTGGCCAGCGGCCCGGCGGCGTTGGATTGCCGGGCCGGCGGCGTCAGGGTGAAGCCCAGCGCGGCGAAGCGCGCCCAGAGCGGGCCGGCGTCGCGCGCGCAGATGCCCACATGGTCGAGCGCGGTGGCGCTCACGATTCGTACTTCGCGATGAACCAGTCGCGCGGCTCCTCCGCGGCCTCCGCGTACCAGCGTTCCACGAGCGGATGCGCGCGCACCGCCGCGACATAGGCGCGGGAGGTCCCGGTCAGCTCCGGCCCCCAGGACAGGAAGCGGCCGCAGACCGGGGCATAGGCGACATCGGCCAGGGTGAAGGCGGCGCCGAACAGGAAGGGGCCGCCATGCGCCGCCAGGCATTCGGCCCAGAGCGCCTGGATGCGGGCGATGTCGGCCAGCGCGCCCTCCGTGCGGCCCTGGCCGCGGAAATCGGCGTGGGCGCTGAAGGGCATGGCCATGCGCAGCTCGCGGAAGCCGCCATGCATCTCGGCGCTGATGGCGCGGGCCCAGGCGCGCTGGACGCGATCCATCGGCCACAATCCGGGCGCGTGCTCGGCGCAGTATTCGCCGATGGCCAGGCTGTCCCAGATGCGCGCGCCGCGGTGTTCGAGATACGGCACGAAGCCGGAGGGCGAGGCCGCCTTCACCGCCGGGGTGCTGCCGCCGGCCAGGGGGATCACCACCTCCTCGACATCCAGCCCGGCGAGGTGCACCGCCAGCCAGCCGCGCAGCGACCAGGAGGAATAGCGCTTGGTGCCGATGACGAGGCGGCCTTCGGCCATGGGCGGGACTCCGGTGCGGGTGGGGGCGCATCATGCCGCCCCTGGCCGCGCGGGCAAGGACGTGGTCCGTTGCGCGGCGTGAGGCCGCTGCTCATCCTGCTGCTGCTGGCCGGCGAGGCCCTGGCCCAGCCGGACCCCGGCGCCGCCCGCCGCGCGGCGGAGGCCGAG
>JBEQBS010000110.1:0-9013 GCA_041639675.1 Rubritepida sp.
GCTGTCGGCCACCAAGACCGAGATGGCGAAGATGGAAGGCATCTTCGAGAAGCTGGGCAAGCAGGTCGGCACCGTCTCCAACACCATCGGCTCGGCGCAGACGCGCACGCGCGCCATCGCCCGCAAGCTGCGCGCGCTGGAGGCGATGCCGGGCGAGGCGGCGGAGAAGCTGCTGGAGATCGAGTCCAACATCGTGGAGATGGCGCAGGACGAGGAGGCGTGATCCTGCAGGCGCAGTCCCTCCTGGGGCTGCTGCTGCTGGCCTTGCTGTGCTGGCTGCTGGGCGGCTGCCGGCGCGGCGTTTCCACGCGGGTGGTGCTGGGCGGGCTGGCAGCCACGCTGGGAAGTGCGGCGCTGATGCTGCACGTCCCGCCGCTGCGCGCGGCCCTGGGCGCCGTGGGCAGCGCGGTGGACGCGCTGGCGCGGGCCACGCGGGCCGGCACCTCGCTGGTCTTCGGCTACCTGGGCGGCGCGCCGCTGCCCTTCGCCGAGACGCAGCCGGGCGCGGCCTTCATCCTGTTCTTCCAGGCGCTGCCGCTGGTGCTGGTGGTCGGCGCGCTGTCGGCGCTGCTGTATCACTGGCGCGTGCTGCCCTTCCTGGTGGGCCTCATCGCCGGGGGGCTGCGCCGCGCCTTCGGGCTGGGCGGCGCGGCGGGATTCTCGGTGGCCGCCAATGTCTTCGTCGGCATGGTGGAGGCGCCGTTGCTCATCAAGCCCTGGCTGGCGCGGCTCACCACCTCGGAGATGTTCGTGGTGATGGTGGCGGGGCTGGCCACCATCTCGGGCAACACGCTGGTGATCTACGCCCTGTTCCTGAAGGACGTGGTGCCGGATGCCGCCGGCCAGCTGCTCGCGGCCTCGCTCGTCGCCGCCCCGGCCTCCGTGCTGGTGGCGCTGCTCATGCGCCCGGGCGAGGGCGCCACCGATGGCGGCGCGGCGCCGCGCATCCATGATGGCAGCATGGACGCGCTGGTGCGCGGCACCATGGATGGCTTGCAGCTGCTGCTGGGCATCATGGCGCTGCTGGTGGTCTTCGTGGCCCTGGTGGCGCTGCTGAACGAGGCCATCGCGCCCTTCACGCTGCAAGGCATCGCCGCCCTGCCCTTCCGCCCCGTCGCCTGGCTGATGGGCGTGCCGTGGGGGGAGACGGAGACGGTCGCGCGGCTGCTGGGCGTGAAGCTGGTGCTGAACGAATTCGTCGCCTACCTCGAACTCTCCCAGGGTGCGGGCGCGGCGCTGTCGGACCGCACGCGCCTCATCCTCGCCTGGGCCCTGTGCGGCTTCACCAATTTCGGCTCGCTGGGGATCATGCTGGGCGGGATGACGGCGATGTGCCCGGAACGCCGGGGGGAAATCCTGCGCCTCGGCCCGCTCTCGCTGCTCGCCGCGATCCTGGCCTGCGCGGTGTCGGGCGCGGCGGTGGGCGCGCTGGTGGCGCCGTGAGGGACCCCGCCACGCTGGCGCGCCTCCTGCCGCTGTTGGAGGCGCCGGGCTTCACGGCCGAGCGCCATGTGCCCCCGACGCAGGATGCCGCGGGCATCTGGAGCTTTCCCCTGGTGGAGCACGCCGGCGTGGTCGGGGCGCTGGTCGCCGCCGCCCATGCGGATGGCTGGGTGCTGACGGATTTCGACTGGCCGGGCTGGCATGGAACGGCGGAGGCACAGGCGCTGCGCAATGACCCCTCGCGCGCCACGCCGCGCCAGCTGGCCCAGCTGCTGACCGTGGTGATCCGCCAGGACCGCTTCGTGGAAGGCGCCCTGCTGGACGCCTTCGAATCCGGGCTGATGCTGCGCATCCTCCGCCGCGCCGCGGCGCTGGCGCAGGCTACCTGACCACCCCCTGTCCGAAGCGCCGCAGCACCAGCCTTTCCGCCACCGCCACCGCGGCGAAGAGCGCCAGCCCGACGGCGCAGAGCACGCAGATGGCCGCCAGGATCAGCCGCGTCTCGGCGGTGGAGGAGGCGAAGAGGATCAGGTAGCCCAGCCCGGCCTGCGCCGTGATGAACTCGCCCACCACCACGCCGATGATGCTGAAGGTGATGGCGATCTTCAGCCCGGCGAAGATCGAGGGCAGCGCATAGGGCAGGCGCACGTGCCAGAAGACCTGCGCCGGCGTCGCCTCCAGCCCCCGGCACAGCCGGATCATGTCCGCCGGCGCAGCCGCCAGCCCGGTGAGGGTGGAGATCACCACGGGGAAGAAGGCGATGAAGACGGCGAAGGTCAGCCGCATCTCCGTGCCGATGCCCAGCCACACCAGGAACAGCGGCGCCAGCGCGATCTTCGGGATGAGCTGGAAGAACACCATGTTGGGATAGACCGCCGCCCGCACCCAGGCCGAGCCCGAGATGGCCACCGCCAGCGCCACGCCGCCGAGCGAGGCCAGCACGAAGGCCGCCACCGCCTCGCTGCCCGTGGGCCAGGCGTGCTGCATCAGCAGCGGCCACAGCGCCACCAGCGCGGAGGCCACGGCGGAAGGCGCGGGCAGGATCACGGCGGGGATGCCGCGCGCCGCCACCACCCATTCCCAGGCGCCCAGCACCAGGGCGGCCAGCAGCACCGGGCTGACCACGCCGCGGAAGATGGCCACCGCGCCTTCGCGCCGCGCCGCCGCGCGTGCCTGCTCGAGCGCCGCTTCGGCGGAAGGGGGGCGCGTCATCGTGCTGCCATCGGGCATGTCAGGCCGCCTTCCTGCCATAGCCCTCGGCGATGCAGTCCTTCAGCTGCCGCACCAGGGCGTTGAATTCCGGCGCCTCCTGCATCTCGGCGCGGCGCGGGCGTTCGAAGGGGATGCGCAGGTCGAGCGCGATGGTCGAGGGGCGACCGGTCATCACCAGCACGCGGTCGCTCAGGAACACCGCCTCGCGGATGGAGTGGGTGACGAAGACGGCGGTCTTGGCGCCCGCCGCGCGGTCCCAGATGGCCACCAGCGCCTCGTTCATCTCGTCGCGGGTGATGGCGTCCAGCGCGCTGAAGGGCTCGTCCATCAGCAGCAGGTCGGGGTCGTCCACCAGGGCGCGGCAGATGGCGACGCGCTGGCGCATGCCGCCGGACAGCTCCGCGGGGCGCTTCCTTTCGAAGCCGGCAAGGCCGACCTGGGCCAGCAGGGCGCGGGCGCGGTCCTCGTAGTCCTTCACCGGCTTGCGCATCAGCGTGATGGGGAACAGCACGTTCTCCAGCGCGCTCTTCCAGGGCAGCAGCGTGGCGTCCTGGAAGATCAGCCCGTTCTTGGCCGAGGGGCCGCGCACCGCCTCGCCACGCACCATCACCTCGCCCACGGATGGCGTCTCCAGCCCCGCCATCATCATCAGCAGGGTGGACTTGCCGCAGCCCGAGGGGCCGAGCAGCGAGACGAACTCGCCCGGCCGGATGGCGGCGTCCACCTGCGCCACCGCCTCCACCGCGCCGCGCGGCGTCGCGTAGGTCTTGCCGACGCCGCGCAGCGCGATCATCAGGCCAGCGCCTCGCGCACCGCGGCGTTGCGGGTGCGCACCTCCGCCCACTCGGCCTCGCTCAGCTTCACGCGGCCGGCGAAGCGGTTGGTGTAGAGATCGGACGCCACCGGGCGGCGGCCATCGGGGACGGAGAATTCCATCACCGTGCCGATCATGCGCTCCACCACCGCCATGTCGCTGTGGCCCAGCCCGTGCTGCATCGCCTCCGGCACCAGCGACGTCACCGCCAGCAGCGCCTGGCCCATGCGGGCGGAGCCGCGCGAGCCGTCGCTGATGCCGATCTCCGGCCGCTGGCGGATGAAGGCGGCCAGCGCCGCCTCGGGGTCGCGCAGGGTCAGGGCCAGCGCCTCGAACAGGCCGTCGCACACCGCCTCCACCATGCCGGCGCGCTGCGCCAGCACCTCGGGCCGCGTGACGATGGTGTTGTGGTAGAATTGCAGCCCGGCCTCCCGCCACATGATGAAGCGCACGGGGAAGTTCAGCGCCTGGAAGGTGGGCAGGGAGGACGAGGCCACGCAGGTCACGGCATCCACCTGGCCCTGGGCCAGGGTGCGCTCCACCACCGCGGGGTCGAGCTGGGTGACGTTGACGCGGCCCACATCGAGGCCGGCGAGGCGCGCCCAGGCCGGCCAGAAGGCGAAGTCCGCCCCGCGAGGGTTGGCGCCGACGCGCCGCCCCGCCAGGTCGGCCGCGGTGCGGATGGGGCTGTTGGCCGGCACGGCGATGGCGAAGGTGGTGTCGTACATGGTGGTGCCCAGCGCCACCAGGTTCAGCCCGCGCGCCACCTGCTGCACCAGCACGGAGGCGCCGACGATCCCCATGTCGAACTGCCCCTGCGACACGGCCTGCGCCGCCACCGGCGAGCCGGTGCCCAGCGCCACCTCCACCTCCAGCCCGCGGCGGCGGAAGGCCCCGGTCTCGCGCGCCACGAAGGCGAAGGCGGTGGCGCCCTGGGCCACGAAGGGGAGCGTCAGGCGCACGGACTGCGCCTGCGCCACGGCGGGCGCGGCCAGCATGGCGGCGGGCGCGCCCAGCAGCAGGGCGCGGCGGGAAGCGGCGAAGGTCATGGGGCGGTGTCTCCGGCGGATGCTGCGCCGCATGTGCGGCGGGCCGGATTGTAAATCAAGCGTAATCTTTACGCCATGAGACACCCATCCGCCGGCGCTGCCCAAGCTATGGGCAGGCCGCCGCGACGCGCGTCACTCCACCTGGGTGCCCAGTTCCCGCACCACCCGGCCAAGGCGTTCCCAGCCGCCGCGGGTGACGTCGGTGAGCAGCGCGGGGCACCACGCCCAGGGTGCGGAAGCCCTCCGCCACGCCCATCTCGGTCACGAAGGAGGCCGGCAGGGCCGTGGCCCGGTTCAGCCGCGCGCGGCAGCCGGGGCGGATGGCTGGGCGCGGCGCCAGCAGCCACAGCGCCGCTGCGGCGTAGAGCAGCCCGAGCACCACCGCGCCGAGGCGGATGGCGAAGCGCTCGTCGGCTTCCTCGAAGAAGGCGGAGAACCCCTCGCCCAGCAGGATGGCGAAGGCGAAGAGCCCCTTGAGGAAGACCCCGCCCTCCCGCCCGCCGGCCAGGGCGCGGCCGGCCAGCCACCATGCGACGAGCAGCACCAGCGCGAAGAGCACCGGCATGGAGGGCGCCAGCCCGATCACCTTCCAGGCAAGCCACGCCGCAGCGCCGCCGACCAGCGCCCCGCCGAGGCGCGCGCGCATCACCTCGCCCGGCGGCAGCACGTCGGCCCGCAGTGCCAGCACCACGGAGATCAGGAAGGCGGCGCTGGCCTCCGGCCGCACCAGCGCGACAAGGGCGACCGCGCCCAGCAGGGCGCCCGCCGCCGCCAGCGGGGGCAACGGGGCGATGCGCGGCGCCTCCTCCCGCTCGCCCACCGCCTCCGGCAGCACCAGGCGCACCAGCAGCACCGCGACGGCGGCGATCGCCACGTTGGTCGCGATCCATCGCGCGACGTCGCCGGCCAGCCCCGGCGCGGCGACGAGGGAGGTGGGCACCACCGCGCCGGCGATCAGCATCAGCGCGCCGGGCAGGGCGAGACGCGGCCGTGTGGACAGGCGGAACCCGGCCAGGAAGACGCCGAACAGCAGCACGCCCAGCGCCACCGGCACGCCGTGCAGCCCTTGCAGCGCCAGCCCCATGGCGACGCAGATGGCCCAGACCAGCGGTGGCAGCACCAGCAGCGCCGCGGCCGGCGGCGCCCCGCCGGTGGTGATTGCCGCCGCCATGAGCGGCGCGAGAAAGCTGAGCTGGACGCGGTCGGGGTCGCTTTCCGCCAGGCACAGCGCCACCGCCATGGACAGCGCGATGCGAACCGCGCGCCGCCCTGCCCCCGCCGGCATGCTCAGAACGCGAAGCTGGCGAGGGCGACCAGCCGCAGCACGCCGCGCCCGAGCGGCGCCACCCACCCCGCCTCCGCCGGCAGCACCACCACCGCGGCGCGCGAGCCCACGCGCACCACCGGCCCGTCGGCGCCGCGGTCCACCTCCATGTGCACGGGAATGCGCTGCGTCTCCCGCAGCCAGCGGCGGCGGTCGGCGATGTAGGCGAGGTCGCCTTCGGGGCCGATGTGCTGGGCGACGCCAAAGGCCAGGCTGTCCACCCGGCCCTGGAAGATGCGCCCGGGCAGCGCGTTGAACGTCACCTCCACCGCGTCGCCGGGGCGGATGCGGCTCAGCGCGTTCTCCGGCAGGTGCGCCGTCACCCAGGCGGCCTGGGTGTCGATCACGGTCGCGATGCGCCGGCCGGCCGAGGCGAACTGACCGGGCGCGAGGACCGTGTTGGTCAGCGCGCCATCCACCGGCGCGCGGATCTCGGTGTCGCGCAGGTCGATGCGCGCGCGGTCGAGCGCGGCCATGGCGGCGCGGATCTGCGGGTTGTTGGCATCCGTCGTCCCCAGGCGCTGCTCGGCCTCGGCCAGGCTGGCCTGGGCGGTCTGCAAGGCAGCCTCCGCGCGGGCGAGCTTGGCGCGCGAATCATCGGCCTGGGCCTGGGAATAGACGTTGCGGCGGACCAGCTCGGTGACGCGTCCGCTCTGCAGGCGCTCCGTGGCCAGCTGCGCCTCGGCCTCGGTCACGCGGGCGCGGGCGGCGGCCAGGGCGGCGGTGCTGGCGCCGACCGCCTGGCTGGCGCTGGCGAGGTTCGCCTAGGCCTGGGCGACGGCGGCGGCGAAGCGCTGCGGGTCGATGCGCGCGAGCACCTGGCCGGCGCGCACCTCCTCGTTGTCCTTCACCATCACCTCGACCAGCGTGCCGGAGACATTGGGCACGACGGCGATCACCGGCGCCTCCAGCCGCGCCTCCGAGGTGTAGGGCGCGAAGCGGTCCAGCCCGACATGCACGGTGAGCGTGAGGAGGAACAGCAGCAGGATGACGGCACCGGCCGGAATGCGCCGCCGCGGGGCCGGCAGCGCACCGTGCAGGGAAAGGGCGGCCGCCTGCGCCGGTGCTGCCGGGCTTGCATCCTCAGGCATGGTCGTCGTGGCTCCTGGACAGACATGGTTAGCCTGTCCCATCGCGCCGGTCGAGGCGGTGCTGGCCTTGAGGCCGGCCTCAGTGCCGGAAGTGCCGCATCCCGGTGAAGACCATCGCCAGCCCGGCCTCGTCCGCGGCGGCGATCACCTCGGCGTCGCGCATGGAGCCGCCGGGCTGGATCACCGCCGTGGCGCCCGCCGCCGCCGCGGCCTGGAGGCCATCGGCGAAGGGGAAGAAGGCGTCGGAGGCCACCACGCTGCCGGTGGCCAGCGAGACGTCCAGCCCCGCCGCCTTCGCCGCCTCGCCCGCCTTCCAGGCGGCGATGCGCGAGGAGTCCACCCGGCTCATCTGCCCGGCGCCGATGCCCACCGTGGCGCCGTCCTTGGCGTAGATGATGGCGTTGGACTTCACGTGCTTGCAGACGCGGAAGGCGAAGAGCAGGTCCGCCATCTCGCTGGGCGACGGCGCGCGCCGCGTCACCACCTTCAGCATCGCCGCATCCACGCGCCCGGCATCGCGCCCCTGCGCCAGGAAGCCGCCGCCGACGGAGCGGAACACGGTGCCGCCTGCCGCCGGGTCGGGCATGGCGCCGGTCAGCAGCAGGCGCAGGTTCTTCTTGCGGGCGAAGGCGGCGATGGCGTCGTCATCGGCCTCGGGCGCGATCACCACCTCGGTGAAGATCGCCGCCATCTTCTCCGCGGCTTCGCGGTCCAGCCGGCGGTTCACGGCGATGATGCCGCCGAAGGCGCTGACGGGGTCGCAGCGCAGCGCCAGCTCCCAGGCTTCGGAGAGGCTCGCGCCCTCGGCCACGCCACAGGGGTTGGCGTGCTTGACGATCACCACCGCCGGGCGCTCGAACTCGGCGGCGCATTCGAAGGCGGCGTCGGTGTCGTTCAGGTTGTTGAAGGACAGCTCCTTGCCCTGCACCTGGCGCGCGGTGGCGATGCCCGGCCGGTTCGTGCCGTCGAGGTAGAAGGCGGCGCGCTGGTGCGGGTTCTCGCCATAGCGCAGCGTCTGCGCGAGCGTGCCGGCGAAGGCCAGGCGCGGCGGGAACTCCTCCCCGTTCTGCGCCGCGAACCAGGTGGAGATCGCGGCGTCATAGGCGGCGGTGCGGGCAAAGGCCGCGGCGGCCAGCCGGCGGCGCAGCGCCAAGGTGGTGCCGCCCGCCTCCAGCTCCGCCCGCACCGCGGCCAGCTGCGCCGCTTCCGTCACCACCACCACATGGGCGTGGTTCTTGGCCGCCGAGCGGATCATCGCCGGGCCGCCGATGTCCACGTTCTCGATGCAGTCCTCGCAGGGCGCGCCCTTCGCCCCCGTCGCCTCGAAGGGGTAGAGGTTCACCGCCACCAGGTCTATCGGCGCGATGGCGTGCTGCTCCATCTGCGCCAGGTGCGCGGCGTCGTCGCGCCGGCCCAGGATGCCGCCATGCACCTGCGGCACCAGCGTCTTCACGCGCCCATCCAGGATCTCGGGGAAGCCGGTGTGCTCGCTCACATCCGTCACGGGGATGCCGGCGTCGCGGATGGCCTGGGCGGTGCCGCCGGTGGACAGGATCTGCGCCCCCTGCCCCTGGAGGAAGCGCGCGAACTCGACGATGCCGGCCTTGTCGGAGACGGAAAGCAGCGCGCGGCGGATGGGGAGCCGGTCGGTCATTCGGAAGCCTTGCCTCAACGGGATTGCGCGCGGTCTAGACCCTGGGTGCGGCGCCGGGCAACCCGCCGGGCCTGTCGCGCCGCCGCCGGGGCGCGGGCAGCATGGGTGCGCAGGTGGTCCCGGGACAGGTGGGCGGCCCACCTCGTACTGCCCGGGCCGGGCCGGGGAGGCCGCCCTCCCCGGCCGCGCACCGGACAGGCCGGCGGGATGCGGGCATCCGATGGAGCCCGCCGGCGGGGCGGTGCGGGGATGCCCCCGGCCGGTGCCCTACAGCCCCAGCAGGTCCAGCGTGCGGCCCCCCACCTCGGCCTCGGTGAACACGTGCCCGGCGACGAAGCGGCCGAGGGCGCGGCCGAGCCGGGCCTTCTGCGCCGGGATGATGGCGGTGTGCGGAATGGGCAGGCCGAGCGGGTGGCGGAACAGGGC
>JBEQBS010000111.1:0-8999 GCA_041639675.1 Rubritepida sp.
TGTGGGTGCGGCTGGCGCGGCGCGACGGCAAGCCGCATTACCTGGCGCATGGCCCGCGCGTCTGGGCGCATCTGGCGCGCGCGCTGGCGCATCCGGCCTGCGCCCCGCTGGCGCGCTTCATGGACGCGCATGTGCCGCTGGCCCGGCGCGGCAACCCCCGATGAGGCGGGCCATGGTGCTCGCGGCGGGGCTGGGCACCCGCATGCGCCCGCTGACCGCCACCACCGCCAAGCCCCTGCTGCCCCTGCTGGGCCGCACCCTGCTGGACCACGCGCTGGACCGGCTGGCGGAGGCGGGGGTGGAGGAGGCGGTGGTGAACGCCCATTGGCAGCCCCAGGCCGTCGCCGCCGCCCTGGCGGCGCGGCGCGAGGCCCCGCGCACCCGGCTGCAGCTGGAGCCCGACCTGCTGGAAACCGGCGGCGGGGTGCGCCGCGCCCTGCCCCTGCTGGGCGATGCGCCCTTCGCCGTGGCGAATGGCGACGCCTTCTGGCTGGACGGCCCGCAGGGCGCGGTCGGGCGGCTGTTCCGTGCCTTCGACCCCGCACGGATGGACGCACTGCTGCTGCTGATGCCCACCGCGCGCATCCGCGGCGAGGTCGGCCGCGGCGACTTCCTGCTGGATGGCTGGGGCAGGCTGCGCCGCCCGGCCCCTGGCGCGCTGGCGCCCTTCCTGTTCGCCGGGGTGCAGGTGATGGCCCCCGCCCTGCTGGCGGATGAGGGGGAAGGCCGCTTCAGCCTGAACCGCCCCTTCGACCGCGCCATCGCCGCCGGCCGGCTGCATGGGCTGGTGCATGACGGGGAGTGGTTCCACCTGTCCACCCCGCCCGACCTGGCGCGCACCGAACGCCTGCTGCGGGAGGAGCTGGCATGACCCGCCGCCCCTGGCTGCTGGCGCCGCTGCTGGGCGTGGCCTCCGCGCTGGCATTGCCGCCAGCGCACCTGCTGCCGGTGCTGCTGCTGACGCTGCCCGCCTTCCTGGCGCTGCTGGGCCGCGCGGCGACGTGGCGGCAGGCGGCGTGGTGGGGCTTCCTGTTCGGCTGGGGGCACCACCTGGCCGGCACCTATTGGGTGACGCATTCCCTGTTCACCGACATCGGCCGCTGGTGGTGGCTGGTGCCGGTGGCCGCGCCGGGCATCGCGCTGCCGCTGGGGCTGTTCTCCGTGCTGCCGGCGCTGGTGGCCTGGAAGGCGGCGCCGGGCTGGCGGCGCTGGCTGGGCTTCGCGGCGGCCTGGGTGGTGGCGGAGGGGCTGCGGGCGCTGGGCCCGCTGGGAGGCTTCCCCTGGAACCTGCTGGGCACGGCCTGGGCCTTCCACGCCCTGCCCCTGCAGGGGGCGGCGGTGGTCGGCGCCTTCGGCCTGTCCTTCCTGACCGTGGCGCTGGGGGCGCTGCCGCATTGGCGCTCGCGCCGCGCCTGGGCCGGCGGGGCCGCCGCGCTGGCGCTGTGGCTGGGCTTCGGCGCCTGGCGGCTGGCCCAGCCCGAGCCTCCGGCGCCCGGCGTGCGGCTGGTGCTGGTGCAGGGCAACGTCCCGCAGGACACGAAGTGGGACGAGGCGCAGCGGATGCCGATCTTCCGCCGCTACCTGGCCTTGACGCAGGAGGCGACGGCCCGCGCCGCGGCATCCGGCCAGCCGGTGGCGGCGATCTGGCCCGAGACGGCCAGCCCCTTCCTGCTGGCCCAGGACCCCGACGCCATGCGCCTCGCGGCCGAGGCCCTGGCGCCGGGCGCCACGCTGCTGGCCGGCACGGTGCGGGCGGAATGGGGCGCGGATCGCCGCCTTTCGGGCCTGTGGAACAGCCTGGTGGCGCTGGCCGGCACGGGCGAGGTGCTGGATGTCTTCGACAAGTTCCACCTGGTGCCCTTCGGCGAATACATGCCGCTGGGGGGCGTCATCCCCATCCGGGTGGTGACGGGGGGGATGGATTTCTCGGCCGGGCCGGGGCCGGACACGCTGGCGCTGCCGGGGCTGCCGCCATTCTCGCCGCTCATCTGCTACGAGGTGATCTTCCCCGGCCGGGTGACGGGGGCGGAGCGCCCGGCCTGGCTGCTGAACGTGACGAATGATGCGTGGTTCGGGGTCTCGGCCGGGCCGTTCCAGCACTTCGCCGCGGCGCGGCTGCGGGCGGTGGAGGAAGGGCTGCCGATGGTGCGGGCGGCGCAGACCGGCATCAGCGCCATCGTGGATGCGCGGGGCGTGGTGCACGGCCGGCTGGGGCTGAACGCGACGGGCACGCTGGAAGGGGCGCTGCCGGGCGCGCTGGAAGCGACGCCGGCCGGCCGGACCGGCCCCTGGCCGGTGGTGGCCCTGGCCATGATCCTCGCCTGTGGCGTGTTGGTGGCGGGGCGCCCGCAACTTTCGGGGCCGAAGGCGTCTTGATGGGCGGGATACACGCGCGGCGCGCCTATCTTGAAAATGGGACACGTTAAAGTTATTGACGTTAACGCGGCATTAGGGGTAGCGTGCAGCCAAGGCGAGCTTCCTGCTATGGGACTGCCATGCCGGCGGCCAGGATGGCTGATCCGGCGCGAATGACGCGGCACCCCCCGGCCGCGCACCACGAGGGTGGAGGATGCAGGTGATGAGGCAGGCGATGGCGGAAGAGACCCCCGAACGTTCCGGCGAGCGCGAGCATCGCCCCAGCCCGATTGACGTGCATGTGGGCTCGCGCATCCGGCTGCGCCGCACCCTGCTGGGCATGAGCCAGGAGCGGCTGGGCGAGGCGCTGGGCCTCACCTTCCAGCAGGTGCAGAAATACGAGCGCGGCGTGAACCGGGTCGGCGCCTCGCGCCTCTATGACCTCTCGCGCGTGCTGGACGTGCCGATCTCCTTCTTCTTCGACGACATGCCGATGGGCGGTGGCTCCGTCTCCTTCGCGCAGCGCAACCAGGGCGTGGGCGAGCCGGGGCAGGAGCCCTTCGGCGCCGCCTCCCACGGCCTGCCGGCCGACCTGATGCAGCAGCGCGAGACGCTGGAGCTGGTGCGCGCCTACAACCGCATCCAGGACCCCGCCATCCGCAAGCGCGTCTTCGACCTCATCAAGGCGATGACGCCGGCGGATTGATTCTGGGCAGCCGGCTGCACGGTCCCTGGGCATTCCTGCGGGCCGGGCCGGGCCGAAGGCGCTGGCGGCGGTTGACCCGGCGCCACGCGGCGCGCCAGCCTCCCCCGCACACAGGGAAGGCAAGGCAACCGATGAACCTCCGACGCACGCTGCTCGGCGCCGCCATGGCGCTGCTGGGCTGCCTCGGCACCGCACAGGCGGGGCCGACGCTCGATGCCATCCGCGCCCGCGGCACGCTGGCCTGCGGCATCCACACCGGTATCGCCGGCTTCGCGCTGCCCGACAGCCGCGGCACCTGGCAGGGCATGGACGTGGACCTCTGCCGCGGCCTGGCGGCGGCCATCTTCAACGACCCCGCGCGGGTGCGCTTCGTCCCGCTCTCCTCCTCCACGCGCTTCACCGCGCTGGGCTCGGGCGAGGTGGACGTGCTGTTCCGCACCAGCACGCAGACCATGCTGCGCGACACGACCCTGGGCATCCGCCACGCCGTCACCTACTTCTATGACGGCCACGGCTTCCTGGTGCGGCGCGACGCCAACCTCCAGCGCGTGCGCGACATGGGCGGGGCCACCATCTGCCTCCTCCAGGGCACCACCAACGAGCAGGTGACGGCCGAATACTTCCGCTCCATCAACGTGCAGTTCCGCCCGCTGGTCTTTGAGCGCGCGGACCAGGTCCTCGCCGCCCTCCAGGCCGGGCGCTGCGATTCCTGGGGCTCGGACGCCTCGCAGCTCGCCGGGCTGCGCTCCCAGCTGCCCAACCCGCGCGACTGGATGGTGCTGCCCGAGCGGCTGTCGAAGGAGCCCTATGGCGCCTATGTCCGCCGCGGCGACGAGGACTGGTTCGAGCTGGTGCGCTGGTACACCTACGCCCTGATCGAGGCGGAGGAGCAGGGCATCACCCGCGCCAATGTGGAGGAGCAGCGCCGCACCTCCACCAACCCCGCCACCCGCCGCCTGCTGGGTGCCACGCCGGAACTCGGCCAGTCCATCAAGCTGGACCCCGCCTGGGTGGTGAACGCCGTGCGCGCCATCGGCAATTACGGCGAGCTTTACGAGCGCACGATGGGGGAGCAGACTCCGGTCGGCCTGCCGCGCGGGCCGAACAACCTCTGGACCAATGGCGGGCTGATGTATGCCCTCCCGCTGCGGTAGCCTTGGGTGTCCCTGAACCGGCGCTGAACCACTTGGGGTTGGGATAGGGAAAAATGCGGTCTATCGCATTTTTCAGGTTTTGTGCAGCCTTCCGGCAACGCTGGGCGGCATAGTCTGCGGGGGCTGGCTCGAACACGGCCGCCCCCTCCGGGCCTCGTCGAACGGCGTAACCTCCCTGCCCACAGGGGAAAGTCCGGGACGACGATGAACGTGATCCACCCCGATGCGCCCAAGGCGGAAGCCCGCCCCGCCACCGCCACCCCGGCGGCGGTGGTGGCGGCGCCCGCCATCGAGGCCCCGGCGAAGCGGCCCTTCTGGCCCTGGCTGCTGGGCCTCCTCGCGCTGGGCGGGGCGGGGTTCTATGCCCTGGAAATGCGCCCCGAGGCCCCGGCGCCCGCCGCCGCCACCGCGCCCGCCCTGCCCGCCGGCGAGTTCCGCCTGAACGAGACGGAAATGCGCGCCCTGCGCATCGAACCCGTGGCCACGCGCGCCTTCCGCCCCGAGCGCCTGGCCGAGGGCCGCATCGCGGTGAATGACGACCGCTCCACGCCCATGCTGGCGCCCTATACGGGGCGCGTCACCCGCCCCTTCGCCCGCGTGGGCGAGCAGGTGGAGCAGGGCGCGCCGCTCTACGAGATCGAGACGCCGGACGTGACGGGCGCCGCGAACGACCTGCTGGCGGCGCTGGACAACGCCCAGAAGATGCGCGTGGCGCTCGACCAGGCGCGGCGCGAGCAGGCGCGCCAGCAGAGCCTGCTCTCCGCTCGCGCCGCCTCCCAGCGCGACCTGGAGCAGGCCACCGCCGCGCTCGCCGCCGCCACCGCCGACAAGTCCTCCGCCGACGCGCAGCTGGAGGCGACGCGCGACCGGCTGCGCGTGCTCGGCCGCTCGCCCGCCCAGGTGGCGGAGATCGAGCGCACGCGCCAGGTCTCCGGCCTCATCACCGTCACGGCGCCGCTGGCCGGCACCATCACCCAGCGCCGCGTCGGCCCCGGGCAGTGGCTGACGGCCGGCCAGGGCGACCCGGTCTTCACCATCTCCGACCTCTCGACCGCCTGGATGGTCGCCGCGGTGCGCGAGCTGGACGCGCCGCTGATCCGCGAGGGGCAGCGCGTGGACGTGACGCTGGGCGCGCTGCCCGGCCGTTCCTTCGAGGCACGGATCGTGCGCGTGAACGCCGGCCTCGACCCCACCACGCGGCGGCTGACCGCCATCGCCGAGATCCCGGACCCGCAGCGCGAGCTGCGGCCGGAGATGTTCGCCACCTTCCGCATCGCGGTGGGCGAGGCGCAGCAGCGCCCGGCGGTGCCGGCCGGCGCGGTGATCTTCCGCGGCGCCGACGCCTTCGCCTGGGTCGCCACCGGCGAGGGGCGCTTCGCCCAGCGCCAGCTCCGCCTCGGCATCCGCGACGGCGAGCAGATCGAGGTGCTGGACGGCCTTGCGGCCGGCGAGCGCGTCGTCACCGGCGGCGCCCTGTTCATTGACCGCGCCGCGCGGATTGACTGACCTTCCATGCGTCAGATCGTCGCCTTCTCGCTCCAGCAGCGGGCGCTCGTCATCCTGTTGTTCGTGGTCTTCGTCGCCGCCGGCGCCTTCGGCTTCGCGCGGCTGAACATCGAGGCCTATCCGGACCCCGTGCCGCCGCAGGTGGTCATCATCACCCAGAATCCGGGGCAGAGCGCGGAGGAGATCGAGCGCTACGTCACCATCCCGGTCGAGCTGGCGATGGCCGGGCTGCCGAACCTCAATTCTGTGCGCTCCACCTCGCTGTTCGGCCTGTCCGACGTGCGGGTGCAGTTCACCTTCGCCTACACCTATGAGCAGGCACTCCAGCAGGTGCTGAACCGCCTGGCCGTGCTGCGGGACCTGCCCGACGGCGCCAACCCCACCATCAGCCCGCTGAGCCCCATCGGCGAGATCATGCGCTACCGGATCGTCGGCCCGCCGGGATTCAGCGTGGATGACCTGAAGACGCTCCAGGAATGGGTGCTGGAGCGCCGCTTCAAGCGCGTGCCCGGCGTGGTGGACGTGACCAGCTTCGGCGGCCGCTCCAAGTCCTACAACGTCGTCATTGACCTCGCGCGGATGAACGCGCACGGGCTGTCGCTGCCCGAGGTGATCGGCGCCGTGCGCGCGGGCAACGTCACCGTGGGCGCCGGCACCATCCGCATCGGCCCGCAGGCGGCGGTGGTGCAGGGGGTGGGCCTGATCCGCTCCATGGAGGATCTGCGCGGCGTGGTGCTGGGCAGCCAGGACGGCAACCCCGTGCTGCTGGGCGACATCGCCACCGTGGAGGTCGGCGCGCTGCCGCGGCTGGGCATCGCCGGGCATGAGCGCGACGAGGACGTGCTGCTGGCCACCGTGCTGATGCGCCGCGGCGAGCAGACCCTGCCCACCATCCATGGCGTGCAGGCGGAGGTGGCGCGCATCAATGCCGGCGGCATCCTGCCGCCCGGCGTGCGCCTGGTGCCGATCTATGACCGCGAGGATCTGGTGAAGATCACCACCAAGATGGTGGTGCACAACATCATCCTCGGCGTGGCGCTCATCCTCGTCATCCAGTGGCTGTTCCTGGGCGACCTGCGCGGCGCGGTGGTGGTGGCCGCCACCATCCCCTTCGCCTTCTTCTTCGCCGTGCTGATGATGCTGGCGCGCGGCGAGAGCGCGAACCTGCTCAGCCTCGGCAGCCTGGATTTCGGGCTGCTGGTGGATGCGACGATCATCATGGTGGAGAACATCTACCGCCACCTGGCGATGGCGCGGCGCAACCCCACGCTGCACGCGGTGGGCGGCCACGCGCCCGGCCTGTCGGGCCTGTCGCTCACCATCCTCCGCGCGGGCGGGGAGGTGGGCAAGCCGATTGCCTTCGCGCTGCTCATCGTCATCGTCGCCTTCATCCCGCTCTTCACCATGGGCGGCATCGAGGGGCGCATCTTCGGCCCGATGGCCAAGACCTACGCCTACGCCATCGGCGGCAGCCTGATCGCCGCCTTCACCATCGTGCCCGCCCTGTCCTCCGTGCTGCTGCGCGAGGACAGCGAGGAGCGCGACACGCTGCTGGTGCGCATCCTCCGCCGCTCCTACGCCTGGCTCTACGCCGCGGCGATGCGCGCGCGCGAGCTGGCGCTGGTGGTGGCGGTGGTGCTGGTTTCCTCCTCCGTCTACCTGCTCTCGCACATGGGCGCGGAGTTCCTGCCGACGCTGGAGGAAGGCAACCTCTATGTCCGCGCCACCATGCCCGGCACCATCAGCCTGGAGGAGGGGCATGCCACCGTGCAGGGCATCCGCGCCACGCTGATGGAGTTCCCCGAGGCGCTGACCGTGACGAGCCAGCAGGGCCGCCCCGATGACGGCACCGACCCCGCCGGCTTCTTCAACGCCGAGTTCTTCATCCCGCTCCGCCCGCCCGAGCAATGGACCACCGCGCGCAACCGCGACGGGCTGGTGGCCGCCATCAACCGCCGGCTGGACGAGCGCTTCCTGGGCGTGCAGTTTTCCTACGCGCAGATGATCTCGGACAACGTGCAGGAGGCGGCGTCGGGCGTGAAGGGCGC
Source organism: Rubritepida sp. (assembly GCA_041639675.1). Taxonomy (GTDB): domain Bacteria; phylum Pseudomonadota; class Alphaproteobacteria; order Acetobacterales; family Acetobacteraceae; genus Roseococcus. The sequence goes on from JBEQBS010000111.1 coordinate 7,770, forward strand.
CAACGCCATCAAGGTCTTCGGCACGGAACTCGACGTGCTGACCGAGAAGGCCGAGCAGATCCGCCGCATCCTCGGCCGCGTGCGGGGGCTGGAGGACATCGCGGTCTTCCCCACGCTGGGCCAGCCCACCGTGTCCGTCACCATTGACCGCGCGCGGGCGGCGCGCTTCGGCCTGCCGGTGGCCGACATCAACGACGTGGTGCAGGCCGCCATCGGCGGGCGCGAGGCCGGCCGCCTGTATGAGCGCGGCGGCGACCGCAACTTCCCCATCACCATCCGCCTGGCCGAGCCGTTCAGGAACGACCTCGACGCCATCGGCCGCATCCCGGTGGGCGGCCCGCGCGGCGCCGTGCTGGCCGATGTGGCCGACATCCGCTTGGTGTCCGGCACCGCCTATGTGTATCGCGAGGACGGCACGCGCTACGTGCCCATCCGCTTTAGCGTGCGCGGCCGCGACCCGGCGAGCGCGGTGCGCGAGGCGCAGGCGATCGTGGACCGCGAGGTGCAGCTGCTGCCCGGCTACCGCCTCGACTGGGTGGGCGAGTTCCGCAACCTGCAGGAAGCCGTGGGCCGCCTGCTGGTGGTGGTGCCGATCGCGCTCGCGATCATCATGATCCTGCTCTACGTGCAGTTCGGCAATGTGCGCGAGATGCTGCTGGTGATGGCGATGATCCCGCTCTCGCTGGTGGGCGGCATCCTGGCGCTGGCGGTGGCGGGGCTGAACTTCTCCGTGCCCGCGGCCATCGGCTTCCTGGCGCTGTTCGGCATCACGGTGATGGAGGGCATCATCCTGCTGGCCCACTTCAACCACCTGCGCCACGAGGGCATGCCGTGGCGCGAGGCGCTGGACCAGTCCGGCCAGGACCGGCTGCGGCCGGTCTTCATGACCTGCTTCGCCTCCTTCTTCGGGCTGCTGCCGATGGCGCTGGCCACCGGCATCGGCGCGGACGTGACGAAGCCGCTGGCGCTGGTGGTGGTGGGCGGCATCGGGCTGGTGCCCGTCTTCATCCTCGTCATCTTCCCGGCGCTGATTGACCGGCTGGGCCGCCCGCGCGACCTCGGCCGCGTCGAGGCGGCGCTGGCCGCACGGCGCGAACGCGCGGGGCTTCCGGCATGATGAAATCCCCACGCCACTTTTCCTTCGGCGCTTCGCTTGAAGGAAAAGCGCCGCGGGGGCCCCGTTCGGGGTCCTCGCCTTCCACGCTTGCGCTGCGTTGCCGCGGCGGAGCC
>JBEQBS010000112.1:0-8969 GCA_041639675.1 Rubritepida sp.
AGGCGCGGGAACAGCAGCGATGATTCCTTGGTGTGGTGCAGCCGTTCCGGAAATTCATCGACGTAGAACAGCATCGCACGCAGCAACTCGAAGTCGGGCAGGCTGCCGTGGCGGCGGTGCTCGGCCAGCACCCAGTCCAGGCGCGCCTCGCTGAAGTCGTCGGCCAGCAGGGAGTCCGTCACCTGCACGGCGTCGGCCCCCAGCATCGCCTCCGCCGTGTCGCGCGCGCGGAAGACCGGGCCGGCCAGCACCGGTCGCTCCACCGCCACGCCCAGCGCCGCCAGACGCGCGCCGATGGCGCGGGACTGCGCCACGCCCGCGGGCGAGATGTTGCGCTGCCCGGCGCGGTCGCCGACGCGGAAGGAGCGGTCGCAGGGCTCGCCCCGCGTGTCGGCGTGGCGGAAGAACAGCGTCACCCCGCCTGCCCGGAGCCTGGCCAGCAGCGGCGCGGCCTCCGGCGCGTCCCAGCGCAATGGCCGCAGCCGCTCATGGGCGAGGGCCGCGCCGGCGGGGATCAGCAGGAATGCGCGGCGCAGCATCGGCGCATCCTGCCGCCTGCCCGGCCCGATTGCCATGCCCGCGCACGGGCGTAGGCTGGCACGGAACCAGGGGGGCCGGGCCGATGGCGGATGAGTTCGACTACGTGATCGTGGGCTGCGGCGCCGCCGGCTCGCTCCTCGCGGCCCGGCTGAGCGAGGACCCCACCGCCACCGTCTGCGTGCTTGAGGCCGGGCCGCGCGACCGCAACCCCTTCATCCACATCCCCGCCGGCTTCATCAAGACGCTGAAGGACCCCGGCGTCACCTGGCAATTCTCCACCGAGCCGGGGCCGAACACCGCCGGGCGGCGCATCGCCACCGTGCAGGGGCGCACGCTGGGCGGCTCCTCCTCCGTCAACGGCATGATCTACAACCGCGGCCAGCCGGGGGACCTGGATTCCTGGGCGCAGCGCGGCAACCGCGGCTGGGGCTACGCCGACTGCCTGCCCTACTACATGCGCACCGAACGCCGCATCGGCTTCGGCGACGACGCCCGGCGCGGGCGCGAGCAAGGCATCCCGGTCACGGACATGGACTGGATGCATCCGGTCAGCGAGGCCTTCATCGCCGGCTGCATCGGCATGGGGATCCCGCGCAACCCGGACTACAATTCCGGCGACCAGGCGGGGGTGGGCTACTACCAGCGCGCCATCCTCAACGGCAAACGCGTTTCCGCCTATCGCGCCTTCCTGCACGGCGCGCTGTCCCGCCCCAACCTGGAGGTCCGCACCGAGGCGCGCGCCTGCCAGGTGGTGCTGGACGGGCGCCGCGCCACCGCCATCCGCTACCAGCGCGCGCGCGGCGGGCCGGCGAGCGAGGTGCGGGCGCGGCGCGAGGTGATCCTCTGCGGCGGCACGGCCAATACGGCGCGGCTGCTCCAGGTCAGCGGCATCGGCCCCTCCTGGATTTCCGGCCTGGGCGTGGAGCTCCGCCACGAGCTGCCCGGCGTGGGCGAGAACTTCCGCGACCACTACGCCGCGCGCTTCGTCATGCGCGCCAAGCCGGGCGTGCTGACGCTGAACCAGCAGGCGCGCGGGCTGCGCCTGGCGGGGCAGGTGGCGCGCTGGGGCGCCGGCCTGCCCTCGGCGCTGGCCACTGCGCCATCCCATGTGCATGTCTTCTGGAAGAGCTTCGAGGGGCTGGACCAGCCGGACCTGCAATGCGTCTTCACCCCCGGCTCCTACAAGGAGGGCATGGTCTACGTGCTGGACGACGAGCCGGGCGTGACCGCCGGCGCGTGGCAGCACCGGCCCGAGAGCAAGGGCTGGGTGCGCGCGCGGTCCACGGATGTGTGGGAGGACCCGGAGCTCCAGCCCAACTACCTGAGCGACCCGATGGACCGGCGCGTCCACCTGGGCGGCATGCGGCTGCTGCGGCGCATGCTGTCCACGCCGCAGATGCAGGCCATCCTGTCCCACGAGGTTCTGCCCGGCCCGCAGGCGCAGACGGATGACGAGCTGATGGATTTCTCCCGCCGCAACTCCTCCACCACCTACCACCTGATCGGCACCTGCAAGATGGGCCCGGCCGAGGACCCGATGGCGGTGGTGGATGACCGGCTGCGCGTGCATGGCCTTCAGGGGCTGCGGGTGGTGGATGCCTCCATCATGCCCAGCATGACCAGCGCCAACACCTATGCCACCACGCTGATGATCGCCGAGAAGGCCAGCGACTTCATCCGCGGGCGCGAGGCGGCGGCGGCGTAACCGGCGGGCGCGCGCGGGGTTCAGCCGGCATGTGCGGCAGGTATCTTCTCCATCGCCCGAATGCCGAGACCGCGGCGTATTTCGACGTGGCGGGGCCGGTGCCGAACCACCCGCCCTCCTTCAACGTCGCGCCCACGCAATCCGCGCTGGTGGTGCGGCACAACCCGCAGGACGGGCGGCGCCACCTGGATGCGCTGCAATGGGGGCTGGTGCCCTACTGGGCCAAGGACGCCAAGGGCGGCGCACGCCTCATCAACGCCCGCGCCGACGGCATCGCGCAGAAGCCCTCTTTCCGCGAGGCGTTCCGGCGGCGGCGTTGCCTGGTGCCGATGGATGGATTCTACGAATGGCATGCGGGCGCGGATGGCCGCCGCCAGCCCTATGCGGTGACTCTGCGCGACGGCACGCCGATGGCCGCCGCCGCCTTGTGGGAGGGCTGGAAGGCGGAGGACGGCAGCTGGCTGCGGACCTTCAGCATCGTCACCACCGATTCCGCCGGGCGGCAGGCGCTGCTGCACCACCGCATGCCGGTACTGCTGCCCCGCGCCGCCTGGGCCGCCTGGCTGGGCGAGCGCGACGCGGCGCCCGAGGCGCTGGAGGCGCTGATGACGCCGCTGGACGACGCGCTGCTGGCCTTCCGGCCCGTGCATCCGCGCGTCGGCAAGGTGAGCGAGAATGATGCGGCGCTGCTGGAGCCCTATGGCGATGCGCCGCCCGTGGCCGGGCTGATGACGGATACGCCAGGACAGGAGACGGCGCGCCCCTGACGAATCCGGCCGCAACGCGGCCAGCGCCGCCCATGAGCGCGTGCCGCAAGCGCGCCCGCGGCGCGGCGCAAGCCAAGGCCGCGAATGCGGCCGCCCGGCGCCTGAGGGCACAACAAAGGGGGTGAAGGCCTCCGGCCTTCAGCCCTTGGCGTCGTTCGCCACCTCGGGCCGCACGACGCTGGCGATGGTGCCGCGCAGCACGGTGATGCGCAGGCTGGGCGCGATCTCCACCTCGATCTTGTCGTCGCCGTCGGTGGCCTTCTTCACCACGCCCAGCACGCCGCCGCCGGTGATGACCTCGTCGCCGCGCTTCAGGCTGGCCAGCATGGCGGTGCGCTCCTTCATCTTCTTCTGCTGCGGGCGGATCAGCAGGAAGTAGAAGACGACGAAGATGAGCAGCAGCGGCAGCAGCTGCATCACCACGGCGCCGGCGCCGCCGGCGGCATCCTGGGCATAGGCGGGGGAGATGAACATCGGGCCTCGCGGAACGGGGGATGGCGCCGCATCTGGCCCGGCCCGGGCCTTGCGTCAACCGCGAGGCGGGGCTTGAACGGCCCGCATGGACACGGCCCTGCTGACCCGCATCGCCGAGGCGCTGGAGCGCCTCTCCCCGCCCCCGCCGCCGCGGCCGACGCTGGAAGGGGCGGACGCCTTCGTCTGGCAGCCGCCGGCCGCGCTGAAGCCGGTGCCGAAGGTGAGCCGCGTGGAGATCGCGCTGCTCCAGGGCGTCGAGCGGCAGAAGGAGATCATCCTGGACAACACGCTGCGCTTCGCCCGCGGCCACGGGGCCAACAACGCCATGCTCTGGGGCGCGCGCGGCATGGGCAAGTCCTCGCTGGTGAAGGCCGCGCATGCCGAGGCGAACCGCCTCCACCCCGGCAGCCTGGCGCTGATCGAGATCCACCGCGAGGACATCCGCACCCTGCCCGAGCTGCTGGACATCCTGCGCGGGCAGGAGCGCCGCGCCCTGGTCTTCTGCGACGACCTTTCCTTCGAGAAGGAGGACGCCGACTACAAGGCGCTGAAATCCGTGCTGGATGGCGGCATCGAGGGGCGCCCGGCCAACGTGCTGTTCTACGCGACGAGCAACCGCCGCCACCTGATGCCGCGCGACATGATCGAGAACGAGCGCTCCACCTCCATCAACCCGAACGAGGCGGTGGAGGAGAAGGTCAGCCTCTCCGACCGCTTCGGCCTGTGGGTCGGCTTCCACAATTGCGACCAGCCAACCTTCTTCGCGATGATCGAGGGCTACGCCGCCGTCATGGGACTTTCGCTGGATTCATCCGAGTTGCGCCGCCGGGCGGTGGAGTGGAGCGTCACCCGCGGCGGGCGCTCCGGCCGCGTCGCCTGGCAATTCGTGCAGGATCTGGCCGGCAGGATGGAGAAGGCCGGATGAGGTTCATCGCGTCGCTGGAGGAACTGCACGCCCATTACGGCGTTCCCGGCCCAGCCAGCCTGCGCAAGGAAGCGACGCGCGTGACGCCCGAGTACCGCCGCATCATCGAGGCCGCGCCCTTCCTCGCGCTCGCCACCGCCGGGCCGGAGGGGCTGGACTGCTCGCCGCGCGGCGACCGGCCGGGGGAGCTGGTGCGGGTGCTGGACGAGCAGACCCTGGCCCTGCCCGACCGCCGCGGCAATGACCGCGTGGACAGCCTGCGCAACATGGTGCGCGACCCGCGCGTGGCCCTGATGTTCCTGGTGCCCGGCAGCGGCAATGCCCTGCGCGTGAACGGCACCGCGCGGCTGACGGCCGATGCGGCGCTGCGGGAGTCCTTCGCCGTGGAGGGCAAGGCGCCGCGCACCGTGGCCGTCATCGCCGTGCAGGCCATCTACTTCCAGTGCGCCCGCGCCATCCTCCGCGCCGGCCTCTGGGAGCCGCATGCGGCGCCGGACCTGCCCACCCCCGGGCAGATCCTGGCGGCCATGACGGAAGGCGCGGTGGGCGGTGCGGCCTATGACCGCGAATGGCCGGAGCGCGCCCGGACCAGCATGTGGTGATCGCCCCGGCGGAGCGCGACGCCAAGGGCCGCTTCCGCAACCCGGACGGCTCGCCGGCCGGGCAGCAGCTGCGCGCGCTCTGGGCCTGGCTGAAGGACGGCCCCGGCCCGGGCTGGGAGGCGCCGCCGCCCGACCCGCCGCAGCCCCCGCCCCCGAGCGTGGTGCCACCCGGCCATGCGGCGCTGACCTTCATCGGCCATGCCTCCTGGGCCCTGCGGCTGGCGGATGGCTTCACCGCGCTGTTCGACCCCATCTTCTCCGAGCGCTGCTCGCCCGTTCAATGGGCCGGCCCGAGGCGCGCCCGCCCGCCCGCCTGGCGCCCGGCGGATTTCGGGCGGGTGGACGCCGTCTTCGTCTCGCATTGCCACTGGGATCACATGGACGGCCCCTCCCTGCGGGAGCTGCATGCACGCTTCCAGCCGCTGGTCATCACCGGCCTGGGCAATACCGCCAACCTGCGGCGCGAGGGCATCCCGGCCTGCATCGAGCTGGACTGGGGCGGCACGCACGGGCTGCCCGGCGGCCATCGCGCCACCTTCGTGCCGATGCGCCACTTCGCCGCGCGCTGGGGCCATGACCGGGCGATGACGCTGTGGGGCGGCTTCGCGCTGGAAACCGCCGATGGCGGCCGCCTCCTGCATTGCGGGGACACCGCCTGGGGCGAACACCTGGCGGCCATCGGCGACCATTTCGGCGGCTTCGACGCCGCCATGATCCCCATCGGCGCATACGAGCCCGCATGGTTCATGCAATCCGTCCACATCACGCCCGAGCAGGCGCTGGCGGCGCAGCAGGCCCTGCGCGCGCGCACGGCGCTGGCCATGCACCACGGCACCTTCAAGCTGACGCGCGAACCCATTGATGACCCGCCGCGCCGTCTGCTGGCCGCCCGCGGCGCGCAGGATTTCCGCGTGCCGGCCTTCGGCGAGACGGTGATGGTGGCGCTTCAGAACCCGTAGAGCCGCGCCGGGTTCTCCACCAGCACGCGGTGCCAGTCGCCGCCGGTCCAGTCATGCAGCCAGTCCAGCAGGGTGCCGTCATCCAGCATGTCGGCGTCCCGCTTGAACCCGGTATGCGGCCAGTCGGTGCCCCAGACGCAGCGTTCCGGCGCCGCCGCCAGCAGGCGCTTCGCCAGCGCATCCACGCCCAGGTAGGGCGCGGGCGCGCTGCGGTAGGCGGACAGCTTCACCCAGGCATTCCCGCCCTCCAGCAGCCGCAGCAGGGCACGCATCGCCGGGCCATCCGGCCCCTCGGCGGCCCGGGCGCCGCCCATGTGGTCCAGCACCACCGGCACCGGCAGCGCGGACAGGCGCGCCGCCAGTTCCGGCAGGGCGTTGGTGAAGACCTGCACGTGCCAGCCCAGCGGGGCGATCCGCCGGGCCAGCGCCTCCAGCGCATCCAGCGACGCGCCATTGCCGGAGACGGCGTTGAACCGCACCCCTACCGCGCCGCCCGCCGCCAGGGCCGGCAGGTCGGCGCCCTCATCCACCACCACCACCGCGCGGGACTGCGCCCGGCCCAGCCGCCGCACCGCATCCATCGTCACCGCGTTGTCGGTGCCGGAGACGCTGGCGGTGACGATCACCCGCCGCTCCAGCCCCAGCACCGCCGCCGTCCCGGCATAGTGCTCCACGCCCGCCTCCGGCGGCGTGTAGGGCCGGTTCGCGTCCAGCGGGAAGCGGCCATAGGGGCCGAAGACGTGGAAGTGGCAGTCGCAGCTTCCGGGCGGCGCGCGGTGGCGCGGCGGGGTGGGGCGGGGCTTGGCGGGGGCGCAGTCGGGGGTCATGCTCCGCCCATCTTTCCGGGAGGGACGCATGACAGGCAAGGTGGCGGTGGTGACGGGCGCGGGCACGGGCATCGGCCGGGCGGTGGCGGTGACGCTGCTGAAGGCGGGCTACCGCGTGGCGCTGGCCGGGCGCCGCGCCGAGCCGCTGGAGGAATCGGCGGCCCTGGGCGGCGGCGAATCGCTCTGCGTGCCGACCGACGTGGCCGATGCCGCCTCCGTCGCCGCGCTCTTCGCCGCGGTGCAGGGCAAGTGGGGCCGGCTGGACCTGCTGTTCAACAATGCCGGCCTCAACGCGCCGGGCGTGCCCTTCGACGAGCTGCCGCTGGAGACGTGGCGCGGGATCGTGGACGTGAACCTCACCGGCTCCTTCCTCTGCGCCCAGCACGCCTTCCGCATGATGAAGGCGCAGTCGCCGCAGGGCGGGCGCATCATCAACAACGGCTCGATCAGCGCCCATGCGCCGCGGCCGGACAGCGCGCCCTACACCGCCACCAAGCACGCCATCACGGGCCTCACCAAGTCCCTGGCGCTGGACGGCCGCGGCTTCAACATCGCCGCCGGCCAGGTGGACATCGGCAACGCCGCCACGCCGATGACGCAGCGCATGCAGAAGGGCGTGAAGCAGGCCAACCGCGAGATCAAGGTGGAGCCCACCATGGACGTGCAGAACGTGGCCGATGCGGTGCTGTTCATGGATGGCCGCACGGCCGAGGCGAATGTGCTGTTCATGACCATCAAGGCGACGGAGATGCCCTTCGAGGGGCGCGGCTAACCCCGCTTCCGCGCCGGCTGCGCGAAGGCCAGCGCGGCCAGCATCGCCTCCACCCCCAGCGCCGCCTGCATGATGCGGGTGCGCAGGGCATCGCCGGGCGCGACGGGGGTGCGCGCCAGCAGGTCGCGGATCGCCGCCTCCTTGGCGGCGTCCGAAAGGGCGTCTTGGGATGCCATGATGCCGGGGAAACGCCGGCGGAAGCGTGACGGTTGCGCTACCTTCCCGTGAAGGAAGGGTCACGCTTCTCCAGCATCGCCGCCACCGCCTCGCGGTGATCCGCCGTTTCCTGCGCGATGGCCTGGTAGGCCGCGCTCATCTCCAGCAGCGAGGGCAGCGACATCTGCTGGCCCTCGCGCAGCAGGCGCTTGGTCATGCGCAGGACGCCCGGCGGGTTGCGGGTGATGCGCGCGGCCAGCGCCCGGGCCGCCCCCATCAGCTCCCCATGCGGCACGACGCGCGAGACGAGCCGCGCCGCCAGCGCCGCCTGGGCATCCAGCGGGTCCCCGGTGAAGGACATCTCGGCGGCCATGGAAAGCCCGACGGCGCGCGGCAGCAGCCAGGCGCCGCCATCGCCCGGCACGATGCCCACCCGCACGAAGGATTCGGCGAAGACCGCGCGCTCGCTGGCGATGCGGATGTCGCACATGCAGGCCAGGTCCAGCCCGGCGCCGATGGCCGGGCCGTTGACGGCGGCGATGGTGGGCACGTCCAGCTCCCACAGCGCCAGCGGAATGCGCTGGATGCCGCGCCGGTAGTTCTCCCGCATCTGCGCCGGCCCATCGGCCTCCATGATGCCCGTGCGGTCGCGCATCCCCTTCACGTCGCCCCCGGCGCAAAAGGCCGGGTCGGCGCCGGTGAGGATGACGCAGCGGATGGCATGGTCGCGGGCGATGCGGCGGCAGGCAGCCTCCACCTCGTCGCAATCGGCGAAGGAGGAGATGGCGTTGCGCCGCGCCGGTGCGTTCAGCGTCAGGATGGCGAGGTGGCCCTCGACCTCGAACCGCACGAAGCTCATGGCGCATCCCCCGTCACGTCGCGGGCGGTGAGTTCCGCCCAGAAATCCTCGCCCCAGCCGATGGCCTGGCGCCCCAGCTCCGCCGCCCAGGCGCGCTCCGTGCCTCCTTCCTCGCGCCAGGACCACAGGCGGCGCGTGAGGTGGTGCAGGGCGTGGTCGTCGGTGATGCCGATGGCGGCGAAGATCTGGTGCGCGGTGGCCGCGCCCAGCGTCGCGGCCTCGCCCGCCATCACCTTCGCGCAGGCGACCTCGAAGGCGGCGCCGGCCAGGCCGCGCGCATCGGCGGCACGGGCGGCGGCGGCCACCGCCACGCCAGCCGCCGCGACCTCGCCGGCCATGGCGGCGAGAAGCTGCTGCACCGCCTGGAAGCAGATCGGAAGAGC
>JBEQBS010000113.1:0-8945 GCA_041639675.1 Rubritepida sp.
GCGCCGGCCGCCGGATGCGCCGGGGCCTGCGCCTGCACGCGCTCCAGCGCGGCGCGCAACCGGGCGGTGTTGCGCTCGCGCTTCTCCTGCGCCACCAGCGCGTCCAGGTGGCCGTTCACGCGCTTGAGCGCGCGGGCGAAGACCTGCTTCTTGTCCGAGACGCCGCGCTTGCTGCCCGGCTCGTTCACCGCGCCGCGCGCCTCGCCCTTGCCGCGCTTGGCGCGCCGGCGGTCATGCAGCGCGTCGCGCGCGCGGTTCCGGCGGTCGCGCAGCAGCCGCGCCAGGGCGCGCGTCGCGTCGAGGTCGAGCGCATCGAGCTGCGGGTAGTGGCTGCGCAGCACCGGCTCGCGCTCCTCCTCGGACAGCAGGCCGGATTCGTAGGCGAAGGCGACACCCATGTGACATTCTCCCGTTGGTCAGGCTCCGGGATAGCCCGGCGGGGCCGCCGCGTCAGCCCTCATCCTCCAGGCCCAGGGCGCGCAGCCGGCCGCGCTCCTCGTCCCAGCCCGGCCGCTCCTTCACGTTGAGGAACAGGTGGATGGGCCGCTCCAGCAGCGACACCAGCTCCAGCCGCGCCCGGCGGCCGATCTCGCGGATTCGGGTGCCCTTGTCGCCGATGATGATGGCCTTCTGCCCGGCGCGCCCGACATAGATGGTGCAATCCACCCGGGCCGAGCCGTCCTCGTTCTCCGTCCAGCTCTCGGTCTCCACCGTGGCGTGGTGGGGCACTTCCTCGTGGGTCTGGCGCAGGATCTGCTCGCGCACCACCTCGGCCGCCAGCATGCGGTTGGGCAGGTCGCTCAGCTCGTCCTCGGGGAACATCCAGGGGCCCGGCGGCATGGCCTCGGCCAGCTTGGCGCGCAGGCGGTCCAGGCCGGAGGCCTTGCTGGCGGAGATCATGAAGGATTCCGCGAAGTCCAGCATCCCGTGCAGCTCGGCGGCCAGGGGCAGCAGCGCCTCGCGCGGCACCAGGTCCACCTTGTTCAGCGCCAGCCAGAGCACGCGCCTGCCCTGCACCTGCTTCAGCTTCTCGACGATGGCGCGCACGGATTCCGTCAGGCCGGACTTCGCATCCACCACCAGCAGCGCGAAATCGGCATCCTGCGCCCCGCCCCAGGCGGCGGAGACCATGGCGCGGTCCAGCCGGCGCCGGGGCGCGAAGATGCCCGGCGTGTCCACCAGCACCACCTGCGCCGGGCCTTCCATCAGCACGGCGCGGATGCGGAAGCGCGTGGTCTGCGGCTTGGGCGAGACGATGGAGACCTTGGTGCCAGCCAGCGCGTTCACCAGCGTGGACTTGCCGGCATTGGGCGCGCCCAGGATGGCGACGAAGCCGCAGCGCGTGGGTTCGGTGCTCATGGCGTCAGCCCTGCCAGCCAGTTCTCGGCGGCCGCCAGCTCCGCCACGCGCTTGGTCTCGCCCATGCCCTCGGCCTCGCGCCCCGCGGCGCTGACGGCGACGACGAAGACCGGCGCATGGGCCGGCCCGGCCTGGGACACCAGCCGGTATTCCGGCAGGCCCTTGCCCTTGCCCAGCATCCATTCCTGCAGCCGGTTCTTGGCGCTGGCCGGGGGCTTGGCCGGCGCCTCCAGCGCCGCCGCCCATTCGCGGCGCACCAGGGCGCGGGCGGGCTCCAGCCCGCCATCCAGGTAGATGGCGCCCAGCACGGCCTCCAGCGCGTCGCTCAGCACGGTGTGGCGCGCGCGCAGCCCGGTGCGGCCCTCGGCCGGCGGCACGGTCAGCGCCTCGGCCAGCCCCAGGGATTCGGCGATGGGCGCGATGGTCTCCTGCGCGCAGAGCATCGCCAGGCGCTTGCCCAGGTCGCCCTCGCGCTCCTGCGGGAAGCGCTCGGCCAGCCATTCGGCCATCAGCAGGCCCAGCACGCGGTCGCCCAGGAATTCCAGGCGCTCGTTGCTGTCCAGCATGCGCTTGCGCGGGTCTGCGGCGGAGCGGTGGGTCAGCGCGCGCGCCAGCAGCGCCCCGTCGCGGAAGCGGTGGCCGATGCGGTTCTCGAAGGGCGTCACCGCACCAGGCTCAGCAGGCGCGTCCAGCGGATGGCGAAGGGCCAGTTCCACACCTCCCAGATGCGCGCGGAGCCGTCCACGCTGAAGAAGATGAACTCCGCGCGGCCCACCAGGTTCTCCCACGGGATCATGCCGACGGCGGAGGGCACGCGGGAATCCAGCGAGTTGTCGCGGTTGTCGCCCATGGCGAAGACGTGGCGCTCCGGCACCGTGAACACCGGCGTGTTGTCCAGCGGCGCGTCGTCGCCCTGCTCGACGATGAGGTGGGCGCGGCCGCCGGGCAGGAACTCGCGCCGCAGCTCCACCGTCATGCGCGGGCCGTCGCCCTCCACCACGAAGGGGCCGAGGCGCTCCAGCCGCACCGGGGCACCGTTGACGTGCAGCACGCCCTGGCGGACCTGGATCGTGTCGCCCGGCAGGCCGATGATGCGCTTGATGTAGTCCTGCCGCGTGTCGCGCGGCAGCTTGAACACCGCCACGTCGCCCCGCTGCGGCATGGCGCCCCAGATGCGCCCCTCGAACAGGTTGGGGCTGAAGGGCATCGAATGCCGCGAATAGCCGTAGGAGAACTTGGAGACGAAGAGGTAGTCCCCCACCAGCAGGGTGGGGATCATCGAGCCTGAGGGGATGTTGAACGGCTCGAAGGCGACGGTGCGGATGCCGATGGCGATGAGGGCGGCATAGACGATCGTCTTCACGCTCTCCAGCCAGCCGCCGGACTTCTTCTTCGCCAATGTGGGGGTCTTCGACATGCCGGGCGCCTGGGGGTTCGGGGGCGAGAAAGCCCGGCGGGGCCGGGAAGTCAAGGAAGCGGCACCGCCTCGATCACCACCTGCGCCTCGGCCAGCGGGTATTCGTCGGTCATGGTCAGGTGCACCACGGCCCGGTGGCCGGGGGGCGTGAGGGCCGCCAGCCGCGCCGCCGCACCCCCGGTCATCACCAGGGTCGGCTGGCCGGAGGGCAGGTTCACCACGCCCAGGTCCTTGTGGAACACCCCCTGCCGGAAGCCGGTGCCCAGCGCCTTGCTCGCCGCCTCCTTCGCCGCGAAGCGCTTGGCGTATGTGCCGGCGCGCAGGCGCTCGGTGCGGCGCTCGGCCTTGGCGCGCTCGATGTCGGTGAAGACGCGGTGCGTGAAGCGCTCGCCGTGCCGGGCGAGGACGGATTCGATGCGGCGGATGTCGCAGAGGTCGTTGCCGATGCCCAGGATCATGCGCGTCAGCCGAAGGCGAGGAAGGTGGCCAGGGAGCGGTTGAGCTCGGCCGCCTCATCCTCCGAGATGCGACCGATCACCCGCGACACGCGGTCGCGCCTGATGTTGGTCAGCTTCTCCACCGCGATGCGGCTCGGCCGTTGAAGACCCGTGCCGTCTCCCACCCGCAGCGGCACCCGCAGCAGGGGCGCGCCCGTGTCCTGCGTCGTCACCAGGCAGACCACGACGGAACCGATGTCGTCGAAGGCCTCCGACTGCACGACCACCGCCGGGCGCGGCTTGCCAGCATAGTCGCCGCCGCCGCGATCGGCGATCAGCACCACGTCATTCCGGCGCATGCGCCGGCTCGGCCTCGTCGTCCCAATCCTCCTGGCGCTCCATCCAGTCCATCACCTCGTCGAAATCATCCTCCGCGGCGATGAGCCGCGATTGCCGCCGCGCCTCCTCGGCGAAGCCCGGGGCGCGGGTGTCGGGCACCCAGATCTGGATCGGCCGCAGCCCCTTGGCGCGCAGGGCGGCGCGGTGGGCGGCGACGCGGCCGCGGCTGCTGGAGGCAGGCATGGAGCGGGTTCCCTGGTCAGGTGTTACATGTAACGCGGCGGGGCCACGCCTTCAACCCTTCGCCCGGTCCACCCGGATCACGCCCTCGCTGGCGCGCAGCGTGCCCATCAGCTCCGCCAAGTGGCGGGTGTCGCGCACCTCCACATCCAGCTGCAATTCGCACTCGTCATCCTCGCGCTTGCCCAGGCGCAGGTTGGTCAGCACGCCCTTCTGCTTGGAGATGGCGTTGGCCACGCCCGACAGCAGCTGCGGCCCGTTCACCGCCTGCACCGCCAGCCGCACCGTGTGCCCCGCCCCGCCCAGCGCCGCCTCCTCCCAGTCCACGTCCAGGAAGCGCTCGGGCGTGGCGGAGAAGTTCTCCAGCATGTGGCAATCGGCGGTGTGGACGGTGACGCCCTTGCCGGTGGTGACGATGCCGATGATGCGGTCGCCCGGGATGGGGTGGCAGCAATGGGCGAAGTGCAGCTGCATGCCGGCCACCACGCCGGTGATCGGCTGGTGCGGCACGCCGCGCTGGCCGTCCTTGCGGTTGCCGCGGTTGGCGATCAGCGCCGAGGGCTCGATGGCGCGCTGCGGGCCGCGCAGCTCCGGGAAGGCGGCGTGCACCACGTCGCGCGCGGTGATGGAGCCGGAGGCGACGGCGTGGAACAGCTCCTCCACGCCCGATTGCCGCAGCGCCTTGGCCGCCGGCTCCAGCAGCTTCTCCTGGAAGTCGAGGCCATTGGCGCGGAAGGCCTTGACGATGGCGGTGCGGCCCTCGTCGCGCGCGCGGGCCTTCTCCTCCGCCTGGGCGTAGCGGCGGATGCGCGCCTGCGCCTTGCCGGAGACGACGAACTTCATCCAGGCCGGGTTGGGCTTGCCGCCCTTGGCCGTGATGATCTCCACCTGGTCGCCGTTGTCGAGCTTGTGGTCCAGCTTGACGATGCGCCCGTTCACCTTGGCGCCGACGCAGGCGTCGCCCACCTGGGAATGCACGTGGTAGGCGAAATCCACCGGCGTGGCGCCCTGCGGCAGCTCGATCAGGTCGCCCTTGGGGGAGAAGCAGAAGACGTGCTCGCGATGGAGCTCGAGCTTGGTGCTCTCCATCGCGTCATTGGCCTCGGCCTCCGTCTCCAGGATGTCTATGAGCGCCCGCACCCAAGGGTAGGAGCGCGCGGGCGCCGCATCGCCGGCCTGCTTGTACACCCAATGCGCCGCCAGGCCGTATTCCGCGACGTGGTGCATCTCGCGCGTGCGGATCTGCACCTCGATCTTCGCCTCGTCGCGGCGGCCGGGCAGCAGCACGCCGGTGTGCAGCGACTGGTAGCCATTGGTCTTGGGGGTGGAGATGTAGTCCTTGAAGCGGCCCGCGATCACCTTGAAGGCGTCGTGGATGGCGCCCAGCGCCATGTAGCAGGCCGGCTTCTCCTCCACGATCACGCGGAAGGCCATCACGTCGGAAAGGCCCTCGAAGGCGACGTTCTTCGCCTGCATCTTGCGCCAGATGGAATAGGGCGACTTCTCCCGGCCCGACACCTCCTCGAAGGGCGTGCCGGACATGGCCAGGGCGTCGCGCAGCTCCTGCTCGATCTCGGCGATGATGTCGCCGGAACGGCCGCGCAGGTAGGTCAGGCGCTGGGCGATGGAGGCCCAGGCCTCGGGGTTCTGCTCGCGGAAGGCCAGCGTCTCCAGCTCGGTCTTCAGCGCCTCCATGCCGATGCGCTCGGCCAGCGGCGCGTAGATCTCCAGCGTCTCGCGCGCGGTGCGGGCGCGCTTCTCCGGCTTGGGCACGAAGGAGAGCGTGCGCATGTTGTGCAGCCGGTCCGCCAGCTTCACCAGCAGCACGCGCAGGTCCTCGCTCAGCGCCAGCAGCAGCTTGCGCAGGTTCTCGGCCTGCTTGGTGCGCTCGCTCTGCACCTCGATGCGGGAAAGCTTGGTGACGCCATCCACCAGCCGCGCCACCTCGGCGCCGAAGCGGCGCTCGATCTCCGGCAGGCCGTGGGGCGTGTCCTCCACCACGTCATGCAGCAGGGCGGTGGCGATGGTGGCGCTGTCCAGCCGGTAGCCGGCCAGGATCTCGGCCACGGCGACGGGATGGATGATGTAGGGCTCGCCGTTCTGGCGCGCCTGGGCGGCGTGCGCCTCGGCGGCGAAGCGCCCGGCGCGGGCGATGAGGTCGCGGTCCAGCCGCGGGTCGGCGGTGCAGACGCGGTCGCAGAAGGCCAGCACCGCATCCAGGCCCGGCGGCGCGGCGGCCTCGGCCATCGCGCCATCGGGCGCGCGCGCCATCCCCGGCGTGGCGGGGGCGGCGCGCTCGCTCAAGGGGGCCCCTTACTCGCCGCCGCCGCCGAGTTCCGCGGCGAGCGAGGCTTCCAGGTCGTCGGGGTTGAACTCGTCCACCTGCATGTCGGCGGGCAGCTCCTCATTCACGTCCATCACGCCGAAGATGTTCTCGTTGGTGGAGATCAGGTCCATCACCTCGTCCTCCACCGGCTCCGGCTCCGGCGCGCGGGTGAGGGACTTCACCAGGTCCTCCTGCAGGCCGGGCAGCTCCACCGTCTGGTCGGCGATCTCGCGCAGGGCGACGACGGGGTTCTTGTCGTTGTCGCGGTCCACGGTGAGGCTTTCCCCGCGCGAGATGTTGCGGGCGCGCTGGGCGGCGAGCAGCACCAGCTCGAACCGGTTGGGGACCTGGAGGATGCAGTCTTCGACGGTGACGCGCGCCATGGGGAACCTCGGCTGTCTCTGGGCGCGGCTCAGCCATGCTGCGCCGCGGCGAACCCCCTAGATAGGCGCGCCCGGCCCGCGAGGCAAGCTCAGATGCGGCCCAGCCAGCGGCGCAGCGCCGCGCCCGCCGCCTCCGGCACCTCCATGGTGGGCAGGTGGCCACTGCCGGCGAAGCGCTCCAGCGTGGCGCCGGGGATGGCGGCGGCCATCTCCTCATGCAGCGCCGGCGGGGTCAGCACGTCGTCCTCGCCCACCGCCACCAGGGTGGGCACGCCGATTCCCGGCAGGTCCGGGCGCGAATCCACGCGGCCCATGATGGCGGTCTGCTGGCGCAGGAAGGCGGCCGGGCCCAGGCGCT
Organism: Rubritepida sp.; assembly: GCA_041639675.1. Lineage (GTDB taxonomy): Bacteria > Pseudomonadota > Alphaproteobacteria > Acetobacterales > Acetobacteraceae > Roseococcus. Next base: position 6,860 of record JBEQBS010000113.1, read on the forward strand.
CGGCCATGTCCATCACCGCCTGCGCCAGCGGCGTTTCCAGCCGGGAGGGGTGGATGAGCGAGGGCAGCAGCCGCGGCGTCACGCCCCGGAACTGGCCGCGCCCGGCCAGGGCCAGCAGGTCCTTCCGGCGCTGCGTCGCCTCGGGCGCATCGGGCCGGGCCGAGGTGTCCAGCAGGGCCAGCCCCGCCACCCGCGCCCCGGCCTGGCGCAGCACCTCGAAGGCAACGTAGCCGCCCATGGAGAGGCCCGCCACGGCGAAGCGCCCTTCCGGCATGGCGGCGATGGCGCGCGCCGCCATGCCGGGCATCGAATCATCCCGCGACAGGTCGGCCACCACCGGCGCCGCCATCCCTTCCAGGGCCGGCAGCACGTCGCGCCACAGGCGGGCGTCGCAGAGCAGGCCGGGGAGCAGCAGCAGGTGCAGCGTCATGCCACGGGGCATAAATCCGCGCGCGGCCGCCGCCAAGATGCCGTTTCCTGTTGCGTTCCGCTGCTTTCGGGCGCATATGCCCGCCGTTCGACGACGGAGGGCGGCCCGGCCGCCCGCATGGCCACGCCGCTGCCCGCTGGGCCGCCGCCGGCCCACAGGCACCAGGACCGACCACTTGACCGACACGACCCCGACCGACGCGCCCGCCGCGGAGGCCACCACCGAAGCCACCCTCGCCACCCTGCCCGAGACGCCGGAGGCCCCTGCCCTCCCGGCCGATGCCGCCCCTGCGGCCGCCACCGCCAGCGGCACCACCCTGCCCGCCGATGACGAGGCCGGCGATGCCCGCATTGACGAGCGCGACGCCGGTGCCGACCCCGCCGGGGAGGGCGGGCAGGACGCCCGCATTGACGACCGCACGGAGAACGAGCCCGAGGCCCCGCGCGCCGTCTTCGCCGATCTCGGCCTGGGCGAGAAGCTGCTGAAGGCGGTGGAGGAGGCCGGCTACGTCCATCCCACGCCGATCCAGGAGCAGGCGATCCCCATCGTGCTGATGGGCCGCGACGTGCTGGGCTGCGCGCAGACCGGCACGGGCAAGACCGCCTCCTTCACCCTGCCGATGATGGACATCCTGGCCGGCTCGCGCGCCAAGGCCCGCATGCCGCGCTCCCTGATCCTGGAGCCGACGCGCGAGTTGGCGCTCCAGGTGGCCGAGCAGTTCGTGAAGTACGGCAAGTACCTCGGCCTGACGCATGCGCTGCTGATCGGCGGCGAGAGCATGGACGAGCAGAAGCAGGCGCTGGAGAAGGGGGTGGACGTGCTGATCGCCACGCCCGGCCGCCTGCTGGACCTGTTCGACCGCGGCCGCATCCTGATGGCGGACTGCAAGATCCTCGTCATTGACGAGGCCGACCGCATGCTGGACATGGGCTTCATCCCCGATGTCGAGCGCATCGTCTCCATCATCCCGCAGATGCGGCAGACGCTGTTCTTCTCCGCCACCATGGCGCCGGAGATCCGCCGCCTGGCCGACGCCTTCCTGAGCAACCCGAAGGAGATCACGGTCAGCCGCCCGGCCAGCGTGGCGACCACCATCACCACCGGGCTGCTCTACGTGGCCGAGATGGACAAGCGCGAGGCGCTGCGCCGGCTGATCCGGCGCGAGGACGTGCAGAACGCGCTGATCTTCTGCAACCGCAAGCGCGACGTGGACGTGCTCTACAAGTCGCTGAAGAAGCACGGCTTCAGCGTCGGCGCCCTGCATGGGGACATGGACCAGTCCTCGCGCTTCGCCACGCTCAACGCCTTCAAGGCGAACGAGATCCGGCTGCTGGTGTGCAGCGACGTGGCGGCGCGCGGGCTGGACATCGGCGGGCTCTCCCACGTCTTCAACTTCGACGTGCCCTTCCACTCGGAGGACTACGTCCACCGCATCGGCCGCACCGGCCGCGCGGGGCGCGAGGGCCATGCCTACACGCTGGCGACGCCGGAGGACGGCAAGCTGGTGCAGGCAGTGGAGAAGCTGACCGGCGCGGCGATCCCGCGCATGGAGGTGGAGGGCATCGCCCCCGTCTCCGAGGAGGAGATCGCCGAGGCCGGCCCGCGCCGGCGGGGCGGGCGCGGCGCGCGGCCGGATGGCCGCTCCTCCGGCGGGCG
>JBEQBS010000114.1:0-8854 GCA_041639675.1 Rubritepida sp.
CCGGGATCATAGGGGTTGGAGCAGGCGGCGGTGCCGAGGGCGAGCGCGCCGAGGGCGGCCATGCGGAAGGACTTGGTCATGTGCGGGAACCTCCTGTTTGCTTATGCCGAGCGCCGCAGCGCGCCCAGCAGGGCGAGCAGCACGATGGCGCCGATGGTGGAGACGATGAGGCTGGCCACCCAGCCGTAATAGGCCACGCCGAACAGCCCGGCGATGAAGCCGCCCAGCAGGGCGCCCACCAGGCCGACGACGAGGTTCATCAGCAGGCCGTGGCTGCGGCCCATGATGCGCTCCGCGATCCAGCCGGCCAGCAGGCCGATGATGATCGCGCCGATGATTCCAACGCCACTCATTGCTCAGCTCTCCTTGCTCTGCGGGCCGCGGAAGAGGCGGCGCGCGATGGCGACGAGCCCGGCCGCCGCGGCGGTCTTCACCAGGCTGTCCGATTCGAGGGGGGCGGGGCGGGGGGCGGGCGGCGTGGCCTCCGCCTCCTGCCGCGCGCGGGCGGCCTCGGGCCGCGCCTCCTCCTTGCCCGACCAGGCGCGGGTGAACTCGGCGCCCAGCAGGAAGATCACGGCGGAGTAGTAGATCCAGAGCAGCACCACCACGAGGGTGCCGGCGGCGCCGAAGCCCTCCGCCGCGCCGGAACTGCCGATGTAGAGGCCGATCAGCGTCTTGCCGAGCGTGAACATCACGGCGGTGGCGAAGGCGCCCACCAGCACGTCGCGCCAGTGCAGCTTCCGGTCGGGCAGGATCTTGTAGATGGCGGCGAAGAGGCCGGTGATGATGGCGATGCTGAGCACGATGTTGGCGACGTGCAGCACCATCTCCAGCGCCGGGAAGCGCGCGCCGATCCAGTCCCCGAAGGCGGAAAGCGCGGCGGAGGCGGCGAGCGAGACCAGCAGCAGGAAGGCGGTGGTCGCCACCAGCCCCAGCGCCGCGGCCTTGGCGCGGATGAACAGCGTCACCGTCTCGGCGACCGTGTCGGCCTCGGGCGTCTGCGTCTTCCAGATGGCGTTGAGCGCCCCTTGCAGCGCCCCGAAGGCGCCCGACGCGGTCAGCAGCAGGGTGCCGATGCCGATCAGCAGCGCCCAGCCGCCCTGGGCGTCGCCCAGCGCGCCATCGGCCATCTGGGAGACGGTGCCGGCGGCCTCGCGCCCCAGCATCGCCTGCATCTGCGAGGCGAGCGCGGCATGCACCTGCTCCTCGCCGAAGATCAGCCCGGCCACGCCCATGGAGATCCACAGCAGGGGGCCGAGCGAGAAGAGCGTGAAGTAGGCGATGCCCGCGGCGCGCGTCAGGCAGTCATCGGCGATGAAGCCGGTGAGCGTGTCCTTGGCGATGGTGAAGGCGCGGTGGAGCATGGGGTTCCTCTTGCCCCATGCCAACGACGCAACGTCGCGTTCAGTTTCGCATGATGCCGTCGAGCGCCTGCGCGAGGTCGGCCTGCAGGTCCTCCACCGCCTCCAGCCCGATGTGGATGCGGAAGGTGGGGCCGCCGAAATCCCCGGTGCCGGCGCTGCGCGTCAGGTTGCCGGTGGTGGGGATGGCGAGCGATTCGAAGCCGCCCCAGGAGGCGCCGATGCCGAAGAGGCGCAGCCCATCCACCACGCCCTGCATCTGCTCCTGGCTGTAGCGCGGGTGCAGCACCACGCCGAAGAGCGAGCATGAGCCGGTGAAGTCGCGCTTCCACAGCCGGTGCTGCGGGTGCGAGGGCAGGGCGGGGTGCAGCACCTGCTTCACCTCCGGCCGCGTTTCCAGCCAGCGGGCGATGCGCAGCCCGGCCTCCGCCTGCTCCCTCAACCGCACCGCCATGGTGCGCACGCCGCGCAGCGCCAGCCAGCAATCATCCGGGCTGGCATACTGGCCGAGGATGGAGGCGGCGGCGCGCAGCGTCAGGTGGTCCTCCTCGCTGTTCACCGTGGCGCTGCCCAGCAGGATGTCGGAATGCCCGCCCACATACTTGGTCAGCGCCTGGATGGAGCAGTCCACGCCATGGGCGAAGGGCTGGAAGTGGTGGATGCCCCAGGTGTTGTCCATCAGCACCTTGGCGCCCCGCGCATGGGCGGCGCGGGCGATGGCCGGGATGTCCTGCACCTCGAAGGTGTGGGAGCCGGGGCTTTCCGTATAGACCACCTTGGTGTTGGGGCGGATGAGGGCGGCCATGCCCGCCTCGTCCACGCAGGGATCGTAGTAGGTCGTCTCGATGCCCCAGCCCGTCATCAGCGTGTCGGCGAGCGTCCGCGCGGGGCCATAGACGCTGTCGGGCATCAGGCAATGGTCGCCGGCCTTCAGCCAAGCCAGCAGCGGCACCGCCACGGCGGCCAGGCCGGTGCCGAGGATGGTGCAATGCGTGCCGCCCTCGATCTCGCAGATCACGTCCTCCAGCGCGTGGTGCGTCGGGCCGCCCTGGGTGCCGTAGGTGAGGAACTGCTCGTAGCGGTGCGCCGCGCCCGCCTTGCGCTCGGCGCAGGTGGGGAAGAGCACGGTGGAGCCGCGATGGATGGGCGGGTTGACGAAGCCGTGGATCTTCACGCCCTGCCGCCCGGCATGGCTCATCCGGGTGGCGAACTTGTCCTCGTACATCAGGCTTTGGCCTTCTCGGTCTCGGGGCGCAGCGCCCATTCGGTCCAGGAGCCGTCATAGACGGCGGGTTCGGGCAGGCCGGCCTGGCGGGCGGCGAAGGCCAGCACGCAGGCGGTGACGCCGGAGCCGCAGCTCGTCACCACCGGCTTCGTGCCGTCCACGCCGGCGGCGGCGAAGAGGGCGCGCAGCGTGGCGGGGTCCTTCAGCGTGCCATCGGCGCCGGCGACCTCCGTCACCGGCAGGTTGCGCGCGCCGGGCATGTGGCCGGAGGGCAGGCCGGCGCGGGGCTCGGGCGCGGTGCCGTCGAAGCGGCCCTTGGCGCGGGCGTCCAGCACCAGGGCGGAGCCATCGGCCAGCACCTGCTTCACGTCGCCGATGCCGCGCAGCATGCGGGCGCGGAAGTCGGGCACGAAGCGCGCGGGCGTGGCGGGCGGGGCGTCGCCGGTCTCCACCGGGCGGCCCTCCTTCCGCCACAGCGGCAGGCCGCCATCCAGCACGGCCACGGCGTCATGGCCGAACAGGCGCAGCATCCACCAGCCGCGCGGCGCGGCGCGCCAGCCATGCTGGTCGTAGAAGACCACGCGATGGGCGTTGGAGATGCCGAGCGCGCCCGCGAGCTTCGCGAAGCGCGCGGCGGTGGGCACCATGTGCGGCAAATCGGTGTCCGCGTCGGCGATGGCGTTGATGTCGAAGACCCGCGCGCCGGGGATGTGCGCGGCGCGGAAGCCGTCATGGATGTTGCCGGACTCGTTGGGGAGGTAGGTGGAGCAGTCGAACACCAGCAGGTCCGGCGCGTGCAGGTTCGCGGCCAGCCATTCGGTGGAAACCAGCGAATCCATGGTCAGTCCTCCAGCGCGATCGAGATGCGGCGGTTGGCCCGCCCCTTGCTTTCCAGCTTCAGCACCGTCACGCGCCCGATCTCGCCGGTGCGGGCCACATGGGTGCCGCCGCAGGGCTGGAGGTCCACCGGCGGCTCGCCGCCGATCCGCACCAGCCGCACCCGGCCGGAGCCGCGCGGCGGCTGCACGGAGAGCGTCCGCACCATGGACGGGTTCGCGTCCAGCTCGGCGTCGCTGATCCAGGAGAAGGACACGGGGTGGTCCTCCGTCACCAGGGCGTTCAGGCGCTCGGCCCACCATTCCTTGGGCGGCGGCTCGGGCAGGTCGAAGTCCAGGCGGGACTTCTCGCCGCCGATCTGCCCGCCCGTCACGCCGATGCCAGGCTTGAGGCTGCACAGCAGGTGCATGGTGGTGTGCATGCGCATGTGCCGGTGCCGGCGCGCCCAATCCAGCGTCACCTCCACCTCCTCGCCGATGGCCGGCGCCTCGCCGGCGATGGGATGCGCCACCGCCTCGCCATCGCCCTTCAGCGCCTCGGCCACCGGGGCTTCGCCGCGCGCCCAGCGCAGGGTGCCGGCATCGCCCGGCTGCCCGCCGGAACGCGCGTAGAGCACCGTGCGGTCCAGCACGATGCCGGCGGGCGTCACGTCCACCACGCGGGCGGTGCAGGATTTCGCGTAGGCGTCGTCGAGGTACAGCTTCGTCGTCATGTCCATTCCTGGCGCAGCCTGGCGCGGTGGGTGCGCAGCCAGAAGAGGCAGAGCGCGGCGGTGGCGTTCTGGATGCCGCCCTCGTCCAGCCGCGCGAAGGCTTCCTCGGCCGGCAGGTAGAGGGGGCGGATGTCCTCGCCCTCATGGGCCAGGCCGTGGGTGCGCGGCGCGTGCTGCGGCAGGCGCACCCGGCCGCAATACAGGTGGATGTGCTCGTCCGAGCCGCCCTGCATCAGCATGAAGTGGCCGATGCGCTCCAGCCGGTCGGGCTCCAGCCCGGCTTCCTCGGCGGTTTCGCGCCGGGCCGATTCCTCGGGCGATTCGCCGGGCTCCAGCAGGCCGGCGACGCATTCGGTCATCACCGGCGGGAAGCCGGCGGCATGGGCGGGCAGGCGGAACTGCTCGATCAGGCACAGGCGGTCGGTCCAGGGGTCGTAGGGCAGCAGCGCCACCGCGCCGCCGCGGCGCCAGACCTCCCAGGTCAGCTCGCGGGAGGGCTGGCCGTCGAAGCGGGTATAGGTGAAGCGCACCTTCTGCACGGGGAAGCGGCCGTCGAAGGCGATGCTGTCCTCGCGCACATCCAGCCCGGGGAAGGGCGGGATGGGCGGGGCCTTGGGTGGTCTGGCGCTCATCTGCCGGGGAGCCTAGCTTCGGCGGGAACACCCGTCCACATGAGCACCCCAGACCCACGCCGCGCCATCCTGGCGATCCTGCTCGCCAGCCTGCTCTATGCCGGCATGGGCGCCTGCGTGAAGGCGCTGGCGGGCGAGGTGCCGCTGGCGCAGGTGGTGCTGGGGCGCAACCTCTTCGCCCTGCCGGTGCTGCTGCCGCTGCTGCTGCGCCAGGGGCGCGGCGCCTTGCGCATGCGCGCGCCCGGGCTGCATGCGCAGCGCCTGGTCTGGGGCTTCCTGGGCATGGCCACCGCCTTCCATGGCTATGCCCACCTGCCGCTGGCCACCGTCACGGCGCTGGGCTTCACCATGCCGCTGATGCTGGCGCTGCTGGCCGTGCCGCTGCTGGGCGAGCGGATGGAGCGCGCGCGCATCCTCTGCGCCGCACTCGGCTTCGGCGGGGTGCTGCTGATGGTGCGCCCCGATGGCGGCGGGGAGCTGGCGCCCTCGCTGGTGGTGCTGGGGGGCGCCTTCGCCTGGGCGATGGCGATGATCACGATCCGCCGCATGGGTGCCTCGGGCGAGAGCGGGGTGGCGATCGTCTTCTGGTTCTCGCTGGGCTGCGCCGTGGTGGCGCTCCTCTGGTCCATCCCCGGCTGGGTCTGGCCCACGGGGCGGCAATGGGCGCTGCTGGCGGTGATCGGCTTCGTGGCCGCCTTCGCGCAGATGCTGATGACCGAGGCCTACCGCGCCGCCGACCCCACGCTGGTGGCGCCCTTCGAGTATTCCGCCATCCTCTGGACCACCGTGCTGGGCGTCATGCTCTGGGCCGACTGGCCGGATGGCTGGGATTTCGCCGGCATCGCCATCCTGGTCGCGGCCGGGCTGTGGCTGTGGCGGCGCGAGGCGGCCTTGCGGCGATGACCCCGTGCGCGGCACAAGGCGCGATGCGCGCGCGCCTGCCCTGGCTGGTCCTGATCCTCCTCTTCCCGGTCCTGGTGCTGGCGCTGCGCTGGGCCTCCTTCCTGCCCTCCGTCATTGACTGGGACGAAAGCCTGTATCTCCTCCAGGCGCGCGAATGGCTGCGCGGCAACTGGCCCTTCTCCGGCGTGTGGGACATGCACCCGCCGGGCGCGCCGGGCATGATCGCGCTCGCCTTCCTGCTGCTGGGCGAGAGCCTGGAGGCGGTGCGGCTGCTGGGCGCGGCCTGCGTCGCCGCCACGGGCTACGCGCTGGTCTTCCTGGCACGCCGGCTGGGGGCGCCGCCCTCGCTGGGCTGGGCGGCGGCGCTGCTCTACGCCGCGCATTCCATCCTGCTGGGCGGGCTGGCCTCGAACACCGAGATCCTCTTCGCGCCGCTGGTGGTGCTGGCGCTGGGCCTCGCCGTCAGCCCCGGCAATCCCTGGGCGCGGCTGGTGCCGATGGGCGCGCTGGTGGGGCTGGCGCTGCTGGTGAAGCCGGTGGTGACGCCCGAGGGGTGCCTGGCCTTCGCGCTGCTGGCCTGGCCCGTGCTGCGCGCGCGGGACTGGCGGCGGCTGGCGGCGATGGCCGGCGCCTACCTGCTGCTGTGCCTCGGCCCGACGCTGCTGGTGGCCGGCATCTACGCCTGGCGCGGCGAGTTCGGCGAATGGTTCGGCGCGACCGTGCTGGCGCCGCTGGAATACGCCTCCGGCCGCATGTCGGCCGAGCAGTCGCTGTGGCGCGCCACGGTGGCGGCGCTGGCCTTCCGCTGGGTGCTGGTGCTGGCGCTGTGCGGCCTGCCGGCGCTGTGGTGGGGCGAGGGGATGGCGCTGCGCCTGGCGCGCTTCGGCTGGCTGTGGCTGCTGGTGGCGGCGCTGGCGGTGGTGGGGCCGGGGCAGTTCTTCCCGCACTACTTCCTCATCCTGCTGCCGCCGCTCTCGCTGCTGGCGGCGCTGGGGCTGGTGCTGGCCGCGCGCTGGCTGGCGGGCGCGCGGGCGCGGGCGCTGATCGCCTCCGTGCTGGCGCTGATGGCGCTGGACGTGGTGGCGACGGACCTGTCCCCCCGCCTGTCGCGCGGCTTCGCCATGGGCAGCCCGGACACGCCGCGCCGCATGGCGGCCCTGATGAACGAGGAGCTGCGCGACGAGGACACGATCTTCGTGCCCAACTACCAGCCGGTGGTCTATTTCCTCACCGAGGCGCGGCTGCCCACGCGCTTCCCCTTCCCGGTGCACCTCACCGGCTCCTTCGCCTCCCTCGCCGGCGTGGACACGGATGCGGAGGTGCGGCGCATCCTGGAGGGCCGCCCGCGCTTCATCGTGCTCGACCGCTCGGAATGGTTCGCCATGCGCGCCTCGGCCATGGCGATGCTGAGCGAGGCGCTGGAGGAGGGCTATGAACTCGCCGCCAGCTTCGTGGAGGAGCGCGGCACGGTGGAGCTGTGGCGCCGGGTGGAGGCCGAGTGATGCAGGACACGCTGTTCCTCGCCTCCAAGCTCTTCTGGCTCTTCGCCCGGCCCAACACCTTCGCGCTGTTCCTCGCCGTGCTGGGGGTGGCGCTGCTGGTGGCGCGGCGGCGCTGGGGCGCCTGGCCGGCGCTGCTGGGGCTGGGCTGGTACGCCGCGGTGCTGCTGACGCCGCTGGCCGCCTGGCTGACCCTGCCGCTGGAGGACCGCTTCCCCCGCCCCGCGGCGCCGGCGCGGGTGGATGGCGTCGTGGTGCTGGGCGGCGCGGTGGAGACCGGGCTGACAGAGGGCCGCGGCATCCCCTCGCTGAACGGCGCCGCCGAGCGGATGACGGAGGCCGTGGCCCTGGCGCGCCGTTTCCCGGAGGCGCGCATCGTCTTCACCGGCGGCACCGGCAAGGTGAACCCGGATGCGGTGACGGAGGCCGAGGTGGCGCGCCGCCTGTGGTCCTCGCTGGGGCTGGAGGGCGAGCGGGTGGTGTTCGAGGACGCCTCCCGCAACACCTGGGAGAACGCGACGCTGACGCGCGCCATGGTGCAGCCGCGGGCCGGCGAGACCTGGCTGGTCGTGACCAGCGCCTCGCACATGCCGCGTTCCGTCGGCTGCTTCCGCGCCGCCGGCTGGCAGGGCGTGGTGCCCTGGCCGGTGAACTATTCCACCGAGCCGGGCGGGCGGGGCTGGTTCGACAACCCGCTGTCGCAGCGGCTGGGCCAGGCGGAATGGGCGGTGCGGGAATATGTCGGGCTGGTGGCCTACCGGCTGCTGGGCCGCACGGATGCGCTGTTCCCGCGCCCGCTATAGGTCGAGCACCCGTTCCGGCCGCATCCGCCCGCGCAGCAGGTCGGCCAGGGCCAGCAGGTTGCCGCGCAGCCTTCCGCGCCGGTCCACCTCCGGCTCCGGCCGCAGCGACTTCAGGGCGTTGATGAGGCAATGCCGCGCCGCCGAGGGGATGGCGTGCGACCAGGGGAAGCTGCCCTTGCGCGCCAGGTAGAGCGGGTTCGCCACCTGCGAGTAGCCCAGCCGCACGCCGGGCACGCGGCCCTTCTTGGTGCCCAGGTGCACGCCGCGCGCCGCCAGCAGCCGCAGGATGGCGCCATGCGGCAGCAGCCGGCGGGACAGGTCAATGTCCTCGTACCAGGCGTAGAGGGGCAGCGCCTCGTCGAAGCGGATGGCATGGGCGCGCAGCGGCGCCAGGCGCAGCGCCATGTTGCAGCCATAGGCGTTGAAGGCATCCGCCACCGCCAGCGTATCCGTCGCGGGGGGCGCGCCGGCCAGGATGGCGCGGGCGGCTTCGGGCTCGATGCCCGGGCCCTTGGCGCCATCGGCCAGCACCACGCCGGTCGCCACCGCGCAATCGGGGCGCGCGGCCAGCACCCCCTCCAGCGTCGCCAGCCATTGGGGGGCGGGCAGGAAGTCGTCGTCGAAGAAGACCACGGCGTCGCAATCCGCGATCGCCTCCAGGATGCGGTTGCGCTGCGCCGGCAGGCCGGAGGAGCCGGTGAGGAACTCCACGCCGGGGAAGCGTTCCGCCACCCCGGCCACGTCCTCCGGCGCGGCGTAGGAGACGAGGATGCGGTCGGCCGGGCGGGTCTGGCGGTCCAGCTCCGCCAGGGTTTCCAGCAGGATGGGGGCGCGGCCGCGGGTGGCGATGCCGACGGCGATCCTCATGCGGGCCTGCCCGCG
>JBEQBS010000115.1:0-8834 GCA_041639675.1 Rubritepida sp.
ACCGCCGCGTGCAGCAGCGGCAGCGCCGCACGGGCGGCGCCGGCGTCCAGCAGCCGCGCCGCCTCGGCAAGCAGCACGTCCCCGGTCGCGCCGGGAGGGGCGATCTGGTTCATCGCCTCAGCTCCAGAGACCGCGCGCGACCTCGTCCGTCACCTCCGCCAGGAAGCCATGGTCGGGCTCCGGCGCATCGCATTCGCGCTGCACGGCCATGGCGAGGGAGGCGAGCTGCCCGCGCAGCGGCGGCGGGAGCTGGTTGGTGGGGTCCGTCACCAGGTCCAGCACGCAGGACCACAGGCGCCGCGCATCGGCGCGGCCGCGCGCGCGCTGCGCTGGCGAGGCGTCCTCGCGCAAGCGGCGCGCGACGGCGGAGAAGACCTGCGCCTCCATCTGGCGCGGTGTGAGGTTGCGGCGATAGGCGGCGGCGCCCTGGGCGTTCTGGTTCTGGAGCATGGCTTCGTCTCATCCGTGCCGGCGTCATGCAGCGCAGGAGGACGATGGGACGCACGGCCTTGCGGGAAGGGGTTCCTGGGCGGCCTCCTGCCAGCCCAGCGTGCGTCAGGTCACTGGAACAGGCGCATGAGGGCCTGCGGCGCCTGGTTGGCGATGCTGAGCGCCTGGGTGCCGAGCTGCTGGCGGATCTGCAGGGCCTGCAGCTTGGCGGATTCCTTCGCGAGGTCCGCGTCAATCAGCGCGCCGAGGCCCGTCTCCTGCGCGTCCATGCGGTCCTTGTTGAAGGTGATCTGGCGGTCCACGTAGTTGCTGTAGCCGCCGATGGCGTTCAGCCCGTTCAGCGCCCCGTTGATGGCGCTGCTGACGCGGCCCGTCGCGGTGAGCGCGGCGACGGCATTGGCGATCGAGGTCGAGGTGTTGCCGAGCAGGCTGCCCGCCGCGGTGCCGCCGGCGACCAGCGCCGACAGGTGGGCGATGATGTTCGTCTTCACGTTCACGGTCGAGAACTGGTAGATGTCGCCATCCCCGTTGCGGATCGTCTTGATCTGCGTCTGGATGCCGGCGGCCGTGCCGTTGGTGAGGATCGTCTGCCCATTATACTCGGAATCCGCGAGGAAGTTGCGGATCTGGGAAACGGTCTCCTTCAGCGCCGTCTGGTACTGGGTGCGCTGCGCGGCGGTCAGGTCGTTGCCGCCCAGCTTGAGCACCGTCTCCTTCAGGCTCTTCAGCGATTCGGAGACGTTCTCAAGGCCCGAGCGGCCGACGTCGAGCAGGCCCTTCACGCCGCCCAGCTGCTGGTTGGCCGAGGTCGCGGCCGCCATGTCGCCGCGCACGCGCTCCGCCACCGCGAAGGCGGCGCCGTCGTCGCGGGAATCGGAGACGCGCAGGCCGGTGGAGATGCGCTTCTGCACCCCCGCCATCTCCTCGTTGGTGCGGTTGAGCGACTGGAGCGCGACCATCGCGCCGATGTTGGTGTTCACGGAGTTCAGCGACATCGGTGTTTTTCCTTTGCCTGGTTCGCCCGGTGATTCCGGGCACGCAGGGAGGCTAGGGCCGCGATCCTTAAGAAAGCCCTGCCGTCAGAACATGCGCTCCAGCCAGGTGCGCGGCGTCCGCGCGTTCCGGATCTCGATGTCCAGGTGGTAGCGGAAGCGCCGCGGGCCGACCTTGCGGATGTGGTCGGTGATGGTGGCCAGCCCTTCCTCCAGCCCCATGCGGGTGCGGTAGCCCAGCAGGCGGCGCGCCTTGTCGGCGCTGCACGTCGCCAGCTTCACCTCCTGCGGGCGGTCGGGCACGTGGATCGGCTCGCCGGAGAAGTTGGTCAGCTTCGCCAGCACGCGGCCGAGGTGGTTGATGGTCACGAACTCCTCGTCGGGGCCGATGTTCACCACCTCGCCCAGCGCCGCATCCCCGAAGCCCATCGCCAGCAGGCAGGCGAGGCAGTCTTCCACATGGGAGAAGCAGCGCTTCTGCTCGCCATCGCCGTAGATGATCGGCGGGCGGCCCTGCAGCATCAGGTTGGCCATGATGGAGGCGACGTTGCGGTAGGGGTCGTCGAACTTCTGCCGCGGGCCGATGATGTTGTGCGGCACGGCGATCGCCCACTCCACCCCATGCACGGCGCAGAGGTTGCGCAGCGCGTCCTCGGCGCAGAGCTTGGCGATGCCGTAGGGATCCTGCGGGCGCGGCGTGCAGCTTTCGCGGAACGGCACCTCGTTCGCGCCGTAGCGCGCCATGGAGGAGCAGAAGACGATGCGCCGCGCGCCATTGGCGATGGCCGCCGAAAACAGGGACACGCTGCCGCTGACGATGTTGTCCATCACCAGCGCCGGCGAGAAGACGGACAGCCCCTCATAGGCGGTGGCGGCGCAGTGGAAGACCAGCTCGCATCCTTCCGTGATGCGGCGCATCGCGTTGTGGTCGCGGCAGTCCAGCTGGTGGAACTGCGCGTCGGGCGGCACGTGGCACAGCTCGCCGCCCAGCAGCGTGTCGCAGCCCACCACCTCGTGGCCCATGGCCAGCACGCGCTCGGCCAGGTGCGAGCCCAGGAAGCCGGCGATGCCGCTGACGAAGACCTTCATCCCGATTCTCCTTCAGCCGGTGATGCGGGCGCGCAGCGCCTGCCCGCCCTTGTTGAACAGGCGCTCGACCGCGATGCCGGCGAAGCCGAGCTGGGCCGCGATGGCGCGCAGCTTGCCCTCGGTGTAGGCGGAGCGGTGGAACTGGCCCGGCCCGTTCTGGTTGCCGAACACCATGGTCTGCACGATGGACCAGCGCTGGCCGAGGTCCCGGCCATTGCCGAAGTAGTGGTCGGCATGGCCGGCCACGTAGAAGCCATGCCACTCGTCCTTGGCCGCCAGGAAGGTGGCGCAGACCCATTCGAAATCCGGCACCTCCAGCTCCAGCAGGCCGCCCGACGCCAGCAGGCGGCGGCATTCGCGCCACAGCCGCTCCTCCTCGGCGAAGGCGAAGTGCTCGAAGACGTGCTCGGCCAGGATGTGCGTCACGCTGCCATCGGCGAAGGGCAGCGCCAGCACGTCCAGGTCGGTGCGCACGCCGGGCGCGCGGGCCACGCTGTCCAGGTTCACCCAGCCCTCCAGCACCTTGGGGCCGCAGCCGATGTGCAGCTTCATGCCGCCTCCCTCCGCGGGCCCGGCCGGGCATCCCGCAGCGCCCGCGCCACCTGCCCCTGCGCCGCCAGCAGCGCCGCGCCGGGCGGCAGGGCAAAGGCGCAGCGCTCCGTCAGCTCCAGCAGGTGCAGCAGCAGGCGCGTGGCCACGCCATGCATGCCGCCCGCCGCGTGCTCGAGCGCCCAGGGCACGGCATCGGCGGCGAAGGCGGCCAGCCGCGCCGCGTCATCCGCCAGCAGCCCTGCCCAGCGGCGGCCCAGCACGTCGCGCGCCGATTCGATCAGCGCAGCGCATTCCTCCTGCGGCAGCCGCGCCAGCGCGAAGGTCTCCACATGCGCCCAGACGCAGGTGGCCACCGGGCACAGGCCGGAGAAATCCGCCAGCGCCTCCGCCGCCGCGCGCCGGCGCGACCACGGCAGCGCGGCGTTGCGCGCCAGCACGGACAGGCCGGCCTGCCCGCCGCGGCGGCGGAACAGCACCTCCGGCACATGGCGGATGTGGCCCTGCAGCGCGATGTCGGCCAGGAAGGCATGGTCCCACCCGCCGCATTCGCGCGGGGCCAGGGCGGCATCCACTGCGGCGCGGCGGTAGATGCCCCAGAAGGCCGGCGATTCGGTGTAGCGCGCCATGACGTGCCGCGCGCGCGCCAGCGGGCCCCCATCGGGCGTGTCCAGCCGGGTGATGGCAGGGACCTCCCGCGTCGCTACGCCGGCCATGTCGGTGTTCACAGCCCCGGCATGGCACATCGCCGCTTCCGGTTCCGCCAGCAGGCGGTCCATCAGCGCTTCCATGAAGCGCGGCTCGATCACGTCATCCGCGCTCTTGGGCATCACGAAGTCGGCATCGCCCTCGATGAAGGCGCGGCGATAGGCGCCGACGATGCCCTGGTTGGCGCGGTGCCGTTTCACGCGGATGCGGCGGTCCCGCGCGGCCCATGCGGCGGCGATGGCCGGGCCGCCATCGGTGCTGCCGTCATCCAGCAGCGTCAGCCGCCAATGCGGCCAGCTTTGCCGCGCGACGGAGGCGATCGCCTCGTCCAGCGTCGCCTCGGCGCCGTGGAAGAGGAGATTGACGTCAACCAATGGCGGATTTTCCGCCGGGCGAATGTCCATCGGGGTGCAGGCTCCGGGCTTCGCGCCCAGACTGCACCCCGGATGGTTAACGCATCGCTAAGCGGTCAAATGTCCGCGTAAACGTGCGTCTCGGCCTTGGCGCCGGGCTGCGTCACCGCGCCATGCCGGGCCGGGCCGACCGTCTGCGCATACTTCCACAGCGCGCCGCTGTTGAAGTTGTGCCCGCGCGGCTTCCATTCGGCACGGCGCTGCGCCAGCTCCTCCTCGGACAGCGCCACGTCAATGGTGCCCTTCTCGGCGTCAATGATGATGCGGTCGCCGTTGCGCAGCAGGCCGATCGGCCCGCCCACCGCGGCCTCCGGCCCCACATGACCGATGCAGAAGCCGCGCGTGGCGCCGCTGAACCGGCCATCGGTGATGAGCGCCACCTTGTCGCCCATCCCCTGCCCGTAGAGGGCCGAGGTGGTGGACAGCATCTCGCGCATGCCCGGGCCGCCCTTGGGGCCTTCGTAGCGGATCACCAGCACGTCGCCAGGCTTGTAGGCGCGGGCCTCGACGGCGGCGAAGGCGTCCTCCTCGCAGTCGAAGCACAGCGCCGTGCCCTCGAAGCGCAGCTTCTCCATGCCGGCGATCTTCACGATGGCGCCGTCGGGGGCCAGGTTGCCGAACAGGCTGACCACGCCACCGATCTTGCTGATGGGGTTGGAGACGGGACGCACCACGTCCTGGTCCTTGGGGAAGACCACGTCCTTGTGGTTCTCCTCCAGGCTCTTGCCCGTGACGGTCAGGCAGTCGCCATGCAGCAGGCCGCCTTCCAGCAGCGCCTTGATGATGACCGGCACGCCGCCGATGTTGTGCACGTCCTGCGCCACGTAGCGCCCGCCGGGCTTGAGGTCGGCGATGTGCGGCGTGTCGCGCATCAGCCGCGCCACCTCCTCCAGCGGGAAGTCGATGCCGGCCTCGTGCGCGATGGCGGGCAGGTGCAGCGCGGCGTTGGTGGAACCGCCCGTGGCGCCGACGATGCGCGCCGCGTTCTCCAGCGCCTTGCGGGTGACGATGTCGCGCGGGCGGATGCCGCGGCGGATCAGCTCCACCACCTGCGTGCCGGACTTGTAGGCCCACTGGTCGCGCTCCTCGTCCGGCGCGGGGGCGCCGGCGGAATGCGGCAGGGCGAGGCCGATGACCTCGCTGATGCAGGCCATGGTGTTGGCGGTGAACTGGCCGCCGCAGGCGCCCGCGCCCGGGCAGGCATGCTGCTCCAGCTCCTCGAGGTCGGCGTCGCTCATGTTGCCGGCGGCGTGCGTGCCCACCGCCTCGAACACGTCGAGCACCGTCACGTCCTTGCCGCGGAACTTCCCGGGCTTGATCGAGCCGCCATAGAGGAACACGGAGGGCACGTTCAGGCGCAGCATCACCATCATCATGCCCGGCAGCGTCTTGTCGCAGCCGGCCAGGCCCACCATCGCGTCGTAGCAATGGCCGCGCATGGTCAGCTCCACGGAATCCGCGATCACCTCGCGCGAGACCAGCGAGGCCTTCATGCCCTGGTGGCCCATGGCGATGCCGTCCGTCACCGTGATGGTGGTGAACTCGCGCGGGGCGGCGCCGGCGGCGGCGACGCCGCGCTTGGCGGCCTGCGCTTGGCGGTTGAGCGCGATGTTGCAGGGCGCGGCCTCGTTCCAGCAGGTCGCCACGCCGACGAGGGGCGAGTTGATCTCCTCCTTCGTCATGCCCATCGCGTAGTAGTAGGAGCGGTGCGGCGCGCGCTCCGGCCCCACGCTCACGTGGCGGCTCGGCAGCTTGGACTTGTCCCAGGTGGTCATCGTCGTCTTCTTCCCGTGTGCTTGGTCTTGGGGCGCAGATTCACGCCTCCGGGCGATTCCGCCCTGCGGCGATCCGCGCTAGCTTGCGATGCGCGCGAGGGCGGCGTCCAGCCGGGCCAGCTCGGCCCCGGCCTCCTGCACGCGCGCCTCGGTCTCCTCGATCACGCTGGCCTCGGCCTTGGCGCGGAAGCCGGGGTTCTCCAGCTTCTTCGCCAGCTTGTCGCGGTCGGCGGCCAGGCGCGCGCGCTCCTTGCCCAGCCGGGCGGATTCGGCCGCGAGGTCCACCACGCCGGCCAGCGGCATGAACAGCGTCAGCCCGCCCGCGCTGGCCGAGGCGCCGGGGCCGTCGGCCGCACCCTCCACCGGCGCCTCGACGCGGGCCAGCCGCGCGAGCTGCGGCGCGAAGCCGGCCAGCGTCGCCACCTGCGCCGAGGGACCGGAGACCCGAAGCGGCAGCATCGCGCCCGCCGGCACGTTCAGCGCCGAGCGCGCCGAACGGATGGCGCCGATGGCGGCGATGGCGAGGTCAATCCCCTCCCCTTCCGCGCGCAGGCCGGATGGCGCCGGCCAGGGCGCCGCCGTCAGTCCGGTCGCCTCGCCATAGCCCAGCTGCGACCACAGCTCCGCCGTCACGAAGGGCATCACCGGGTGCAGCAGGCGCAGCACCACGCCCAGCACGTGCTGCGCGGCGCCCTGCACCTGGGCCTTCTCCGCGCCATCCGGGCCGTTCAGCACCGGCTTGGCGAATTCGATGAACCAGTCGCAATAGGTGTTCCACGCGAAGCCGTAGAGGGCCGCGGCGTAGTCGTCGAAGCGGAAGCGCTCCAGCGCCTCGGTCGCCTCCGTGATCGCCGCATCGGCCTTGGCCAGCAGCCAGCGCGCCAGCGGGTCGGTCGCGGCGGCGGGGTCCCAGCCCGGCTGCACGCGCACGCCATTCATCTCCAGGAAGCGCGCGGCGTTCCACAGCTTGGTGGCGAAGGCGCGGTAGCCTTCGAGGCGCTGCGGGTCCAGCTTGATGTCCCGCCCCGGCGAGGCCAGGGCGCAGAGCGTGAAGCGCACCGCATCCGCCCCGTGCTGGGCGATCAGGTCCAGCGGGTCCAGCACGTTGCCCTTGGACTTGCTCATCTTCTGGCCCTTGGCGTCGCGCACCAGGCCGTGGATCACCACGTGGCGGAAGGGCACCTCGCCATCCATGAAGTGCAGCCCCATCATCATCATCCGGGCGACCCAGAAGAAGATGATGTCGAAGCCCGTCACCAGCACGTCGGTCGGGTAGTGCTTGCGCAGCGCCGCCGTGTCCTCCGGCCAGCCCAGGGTGCTGAAGGGCCACAGGGCGGAGCTGAACCAGGTGTCCAGCACATCCGGGTCGCGCGTCAGTTCCACGTCACGGCCGTAATGCGCGCGCGCGGCGTCCTGCGCCTCGGCCTCGCTGCGCTTCACGAAGACCGTGCCATCCGGCCCGTGCCAGGCCGGGATGCGGTGGCCCCACCACAATTGGCGCGAGATGCACCAGGGCTGGATGTCGCGCATCCAGGCGAAGAACAGGTTCTCATACTGCCTGGGCACGAATTGCGTGCGCCCATCCTCGACGGCGGCGATGGCGGGCTTCGCGAGCGTCGCGGCATCGCAATACCATTGCAGCGTCAGCCGCGGCTCGATCGGCACGCCCGAGCGGTCGCCATGCGGCACCTGGTGCGTGTGCGCCTCGGTGGCCACCAGCACGCCCTGGGCCTCCAGCTCCGCGAGGATCAGCTTGCGTGCCTCGAAGCGCTCCACGCCCTCAAGCGAACGCAGGAAGGGACTGTCGCCGCCGATCTCGGCCAGCGTCACCCGGCCTTCCACGTCCAGCACGGAGGGCATGGGCAGGCCGTGGCGCTTGCCGACCTCGTAGTCGTTGAAGTCGTGCGCGGGGGTGATCTTCACCGCGCCCGTACCCTTCTCCGGGTCGGAATAGGCGTCCGCCACGATGGGGATGCGCCGGCCGGTCAGCGGCAGGATGGCGTGCCTGCCCACCAGCGCGGCGAAGCGCCCGTCCTCCGGATGCACGGCCACCGCCGTGTCGCCCAGCATCGTCTCGGGCCGGGTGGTCGCCACCTCGATGTGCCCGCCGCCCTCCACCGGGTAGCGCAGCGTCCAGAGGTGGCCCTTCACCTCGCGGCTCTCCACCTCCAGGTCGGAGATGGCGGTCTGGAACACCGGATCCCAGTTCACCAGGCGGGTGTCGCGGTAGATCAGCCCCTGCTCGTGCAGCCGCACGAAGACCTCCAGCACCGCGGCCGAAAGCCCATCGTCCATGGTGAAGCGCTCGCGTGGCCAGTCCAGGCTGGCGCCGAGGCGGCGGAGCTGGCGGGTGATGGTGCCGCCCGATTCCGCCTTCCACCGCCACACGCGCTCCAGGAAGGCCTCGCGCCCCAGCTCGCGCCGGCCGGGCTGGCCCTGCTGCGCCAGCAGGCGCTCCACCACCATCTGGGTGGCGATGCCGGCATGGTCCGTGCCGGGCATCCACAGCGCGTCCCTGCCCTGCATGCGGCGCCAGCGCACCAGCACATCCTGCAGGGTGTTGTTCAGCGCATGCCCGATATGGAGCGAGCCGGTGACGTTGGGCGGCGGGATGACCACCGTGAAGGGCGGCTTCTCCCGCGCTGGATCGGCGGAGAAGACGCCCGACGCCTCGGCGGCGTCATAGAGCCGGGCTTCCAGGGCGGCGGGGTCGAAGGCCTTGTCGAGCATGGGGCGCACCTTCCGCGCCCCGCGCCCGGCGTCAAGGTGTCAGCGCGCCATCACCCGCTCGATTTCCGCGCGCACCAGGCGCTCGACGATGCCGGGCAGGTGGGAATCCAGCCAGTCCTTCAGCAGCG
>JBEQBS010000116.1:0-8774 GCA_041639675.1 Rubritepida sp.
CCGCGCCCTATGCCGAATGGGCGGGCACGGTGCCGCCGGGCGCCGGCTTCGCCGGGCTGGCGGCCATCATCGCCGAGGTGGTGGCGGCCGAGGCGCCGGTGCCGGAAGCGGTGGTGCTGGCGCGCCGGGGCCCCCCGCCAGCCTTTGCCGCCCAGGCGCTGGCCCTGGCGGCGAAGCTGCACGGCATCCGCAAGGACGGCGCCTTCTGGCTGGGCGAGGCCGAGCCCGCCTTCGCCCCGCGCGACCGCCGCGCCGCCCACCCGCTGCTGCGCCGGGCGGCGGCGGTGCATCCGAAGGAGGTGGAGGCCGCCGCCCGCGCCCTGCTGGCGGCGATTCCCACCATCACCGAGGCCGAGGCCGCGCCGGGCGTGGTGCGGCTGCTGGGGCTGGAGCCGGGCAGCGAGGGCGCCATCGCCGCGCGGCTGGCGGTGCTGGCCGGCGGCGGGGCGCTCAGCTTCGCGGGGTGACGCCTGCGCCGCGCCTCACGTCGTCGGGCCGGCCCCGCGCTGCTGGCGCAGCTCGTCGCGGATCTCCGTCAGCAGCAGCTGCTCGGCGGTGGGCTTCACCTCCTTCTTCTCGCCGGCGACGCCGAGGCGCGACAGCACCTTCACCAGCCAGAACACCGCGAAGCCGACGATCACGAACTTGATGACGGCGTTGAGGAAGACCCCCAGCGCCAGCACCGCCGCCCCGCCGTCGCGCGTCGCGGCCAGGGTGGCGCGGCGCTCGCCCGTCAGCACGACGAAGAGGTTGGAGAAGTCTATCCCGCCCAGCAGCAGGCCCAGCAGCGGGTTGAACAGGTCCTCGACCAGGGAGCCGACGACGGTGGTGAAGGCGGCGCCGATCACCACGCCCACCGCGAGGTCAATGACGTTGCCGCGCATGAGGAAGGCGCGGAAGTCCTTCACCCATTGCGGCTGGTTCAGGGGAATCGGGCTCTGCATCTGGCGCTCTCCTCGCGTGTGCGGGCATGTTCGCGCCCATGACGCCCTTCGAGCAACAGGTCACCTTCCTCTATGCCGAGGACCCGGAGCCCTCCTGGCGCTTCTACGCGGAGGTGCTGGGCCTGCCGCTGGCGCAGGACCAGGGCACCTGCCGCATCTATGAGGCCGCGGCGGGCGGGCGCGCCTTCCTGGGCGTCTGCCGCGCCCGCGCCCCCCGCGCCAGCGACAACCCGCGGGTGCAGGGCGGCGTGGTCTTCACCTTCGTGACGCGCGAGGTGGAGGCCTGGCACGCCCACCTGGCGGCGAAGGGCGTGGCCTTGCCGCCCGCGCCCGAACACAGCGCGCAATACGGCGTCACGCATTTCTTCTTCCACGACCCCGCCGGCTACCTGCTGGAGGTGCAGCGCTTCGACCGGCCGGACTGGGTCAGCCCGGAAGGCAGCCCAGGCGCAGCGCGTTGAACAGCGCCTCGTTGCGCAGGGGCATGCGGCCGGGGGTGTTGGGCTGGTAGCCCAGCGGCACCACCGCCGTCCCGCCGGCCGGGATGGCCTGCATGCCCACCGGCTTGCCCAGCACGTCGCCCATCACCTGCACGCGGAACTGCACCGGCCCGCCGCGGGTGTTGCGCAGCGTCATGCTGTAGTCGGCCTTGCCCTGCGGCCCCGGCACCACCTGGGTCTGCACCTGCGTCACCAGCAGGGCGCCGCCGCAGAAGGCGTTGTCGGCAGGCGGCACGAAGACCTGCGCCGCGGCGGGCGCAGCGAGGAGGAGGAGCAGGGCGGGCAGCAGGCGGCGCATGGCGCGCATCCTCGCGCGGGGCGCGCGGGCGCGCCAGTCGGGAAAACCTCTCAGGCCGATAGGCGCTGGAGCAGGGAGAGCAGGTGCGCCCGCTCTCCGGGGTCGAGCGGCGCCAGCAGCGTGTCGTTGGCGCGCTTGCCGGCGGCCTTGGCCTCGGCCAGCAGCGCGTGGCCCTCGGGCGTGACGGAGAGCACGCGGGCGCGGCGGTCCATCGGGTCCAGGCCCACCCGCACCAGGCCGCGCAGCGCCAGGCGGCGCACCACGCCCTGCACGGTGGCGCTGTCCATCGCCGCCATGCGGCCGAGCTGGTTCTGGGTGGCGCGCCCGGCCTCGGCCAGGCGCAGCAGGGCGGCGAATTGCGGGCCGGTCAGGCCCAGCCCGGCGGCTGTCTCGGCATACAGGGCCTGGTGGCGCTGGTGCGCGCGGCGCAGCAGGTGCCCGGCCGAGGTTTCCAGGCGGTAGGCCCGTTCGGACGGCGCCAGCAGCGGCGCCAGGCGTTCAAGGATCTCGCTCATCACGGTCCCGGCATGTCCCGCCTTCGTTGCGCCGGGGGTGCGTGCCCTGTCAAGCAATCCTTTCGCCCCCGGGCGGGATTGCAGGTTTCTTGCGGCTTCTTTAATCACCGATGCGACCCGCCTCCAGAGCGGGGCTGCCATTCGTCGAGCAGGGAGCGAGACATGACCGACGCCAATCGCCGCGGGTTCCTCAAGGCCGGCGCCGTCACCGCGGCGGGCGCCGCCGTGCTGGCGACGCCGCAGGTGAGCCGCGCGCAGACCACCACGCTGCGCTTCCAGTCCACCTGGCCGCAGCGCGACATCTTCCACGAATTCGCGCAGGACTTCGTCACCCGCGTCAATGCCGTGGGCGGCGGGCGCCTGCGGCTGGAGCTGCTGGCGGCCGGCGCCGTGGTCGGCGCCTTCCAGCTGCTGGATGCCGTGCATTCGGGCACGCTGGATGGCGGGCATGGCGTCTCCGCCTACTGGTTCGGCCGCAACCGCGCCTTCTCCCTGTTCGGCACCACCCCGCCCTGGTTCGGCGACGCCAACCAGTTCCTCGGCTGGTTCTACTATGGCGGCGGGCAGGCGCTGTACGCCGAGCTGATGCACGACATCCTGCGGATGAACGTGGTCGGCTTCCAGTCCGGCCCGATGCCCACCCAGCCGCTGGGCTGGTTCCGCAACCCGATCGAGCGCGCCGAGCAGATCCGCGGCCTGCGCTACCGCACCGTGGGCCTGGCGACCGACCTGTTCCAGGAGATGGGCGCGGCCGTCGTCGCGCTGCCGGGCGGCGAGATCGTGCCGGCGCTGGAGCGCGGCGTCATTGACGCCGCCGAGTTCAACAACCCGTCCTCCGACCGCGTGCTCGGCTTCCCGGACGTGGCGAAGAACTACTACATCCAGAGCTACCACCAGGCGGTGGAAAGCTTCGAGATCCTGTTCAACCGCCAGCGCTTCGAGGCGCTGCCCGAGGAGCTGCGCGCCGCCATCCGCCACTGCTCCGAGGCCGCGTCCGCAGACATGAGCTGGAAGCTGCAGGACCGCTACTCGCGCGACCTGCTGGCGATGTCGCAGACCCAGGGCGTGAACGTGCGTCCCACCCCGCGCCCCATCCTCGACGCCCAGCTCCAGGCCTGGGACCGGGTGATCGCGCGGCAGGAGGGCGACACCTCCTCGCCCGCCACCGGCGCCTTCTTCAAGAAGGTGTGCGACAGCCAGCGCGACTGGTGCCGCCGGGTGGGCAATTTCAGCCTGCGCTACAACGTCTCCGCCGTGGTCAGCTACAACCACTTCTTCGCGCGCGGGTGACTACGGATTGACCGATGCCCGGCCCGGCAGCAGACGCGCCGGGCCGGGTTTTTTCGTGCCCGGGGGAGGGATGTGATGACCGATGCGGCAGTGACCGGCGGATTGGCCGGGCTGGTGGTGGCGGCCCTGCTGGTGGGCATCCTGTTCTCGCAGAGCGCCTTCGTCTCGCGCGCGCTGCTGGCGGTGGACCGCTTCTCCACCCTGGTGGGGCAGACCTTCTCCTGGACCATCCTGCTGCTGACGGCGGCGATCGTCTACGAGGTCTTCGCGCGGCGCTTCTTCTCCGCCCCCACCAACTGGGGGTACGACGCGCAGTACATGCTCTACGGCACGCTGTTCATGTTCGCCGGCGCCTACGCGCTGTCGCGGAACGGGCACGTGCGGGGCGATTTCCTGTACCGCATGATGGAGCCGCGCCGGCAGGCCTGGTTCGACCTCGTGCTGTACATCCTGTTCTTCTTCCCGGCGATCTTCGCCTTCATGGTCGCCGGCTGGCACTTCTTCGAGCTGAGCATGATGCAGAACGAGCGCTCGATGTTCAGCCCGTCCGGGCCGATCATCTGGCCGTTCAAGGGCATCATCCCGGTGGTGGGCTTCATCATGCTGCTGCAGGGGCTGGTGGAGGTGGTGCGCTGCGTGCGCGCCATCCGCGCCAACGAGTGGCCCAAGCGCCTGAGCGACGTGGAGGAGCTGGACCAGATCATCCTCGCGCGTGCGGCCGAGAAGAGCCCCGAGGAGCTGGAGCGCGAGCTGCGCGAAGGCGACGCCATCCTGCACGCCAAGAAGTAAAGGGCCACGCGCACATGATCTCCGACGCCGCGCTGGGCCTCACCCAGCTCCTGCTCTTCCTGTTCTTCATCCTGCTGGGCTTTCCCATCGCCTTCACGCTGATGGCGATGGGGCTGTTCTTCGGCTACCTCGGCATGGGCGACCGCATCTTCGACCTCCTCATCCAGCGCACCTACGCGGTGATGAGCAGCGACGTGCTGATCTCCGTGCCGCTCTTCGTGCTGATGGGCTACATCATCGAGCGCGCGAACATCCTCGACCGGCTGTTCCGCTCGCTCCAGATGGCATCCGGCAACATCCCCGGCTCGCTCGCGGTCGCCACGCTGGCCACCTGCGCGCTGTTCGCCACCGCCACCGGCATCGTCGGCGCGGTGGTGACGCTGATGGGGCTGCTGGCCTTCCCGGCCATGCTGCGCGCCGGCTACGACGTGAAGCTGGCCTCGGGCGTGGTCTGCGCCGGCGGGTGCCTGGGCATCCTCATCCCGCCCTCCATCATGCTGATCCTCTACGGCGCCACGGCCGGCGTCTCGGTGGTGCAGCTCTACGCCGCGGCCTTCATCCCCGGCATCACCCTGGCCGGCCTCTACATCGCCTACGTGATCGTGCTGGCGATCCTGAAGCCCGAGGTGGCGCCCAAGCTGCCGCCCGAGGCGGTGAACATCCCCTTCGGCCGCATCCTGTGGAACCTGCTGACCAGCTTCTTCCCGCTGGCGCTGCTGATCGGCCTGGTGCTGGGCGCCATCCTCATGGGCCTCGCCACGCCTTCCGAGGCGGCGGCGATGGGCTCGCTGGGCTCCATCATCCTCGCCATCGCCTACCGCTCCTTCTCCTTCGAGAAGCTGAAGGAATCCGTGTTCCTCACGGCGCGCACCTCGGCGATGGTGTGCTGGCTCTTCGTCGGCTCCTACATCTTCTCCTCGGTCTTCGGCTACCTCGGCGGCCAGGGCGTGGTGGAGAACTTCGTCAAGTCGCTGCCGCTCAACACCTTCACCTTCATGCTGCTGGCCCAGGCCATCATCTTCGTGCTCGGCTGGCCGCTGGAATGGACCGAGATCATCGTGATCTTCGTGCCGATCTTCCTGCCGCTGCTGGATGATTTCGGCGTGGACCCGCTGTTCTTCGGCATCCTGATCGCGCTCAACCTCCAGACCTCCTTCCTTTCGCCGCCCGTGGCCATGGCCGCCTTCTACCTCAAGGGCGTGGCGCCCAAGCACGTGCGGCTGGAGGACATCTTCAAGGGCTGCATGCCCTTCATCTACATCGTCGTCTTCACCATGCTGATGGTCTATGCCTTCCCCGGCATCGTCACCTGGCTGCCCGAGACGCTGTATGGCGGCGATGCCGGCCCGCCCGCCATCTCCATGGAAGCCCCGCCCGCCGGGGGCTTCCAGGAGGAGGAGATCAACCTGCGATGACGGGCGCCCTCGCCTGGCTCCAGGAAGCCTGGGAGACCGGCAACCCCCTGGCCCCCCTGCCGCCCGAGGTGGCGCCGCGGGAGGGCGAGCCGGTGGCGGCGGCGCTCGCCGAGGCGCTGGGCCACCCGGTGATCGGGCTGCGGCTGGCGCGCGGGCCGCAGGGCGGCGGCTGGATCTCGGCGCCGATGATCGAGCCGCGCATGCTGCGCGCCGGCACCCCCGTCGCGCTCTCCGGCCTGCGGCACCCGCTGCTGAGCGTCGCCGTGCTGGGCGTGCTGGCGGAGCCGCTGGGAGATGGCGCGCCCGCCTTCTCCACCCTGCACCCGGCGCTGGACGTGGCGGCGACGCGCTTCCGCGACGGCCCGGCCGATGCCGCGCAGGCGGTGGCCGACCTGGGCGGGCTGGGGCTGGTGCTGGTGGGCAAGCGCAGCGCCACCCCCCGGCCCGACACCGCCGAGGCCCGGCTGGGCCGCACCGGCACCCGCCCGCGCCCGATCAACGAGCAGCTGGGCGCACTGATGCGCCGCGCGGCCGACGAGGCGCGGCGCTGGGGCGGGCTGCCGGCGGGCGCGGTGCTGGTGGTGAGCGGCCTGGGCGGCGCCTTCACCCCGCAGCCCGGCGAGAAATGGAGCGCCGCGATCGGCGGCATCGGCCGGATCAACGCCGCCTTCGCCTGACGCGGATGACGGACCCTGCCCGGCGGGGCGGGGGCCGTCCCGCCTCAGCCTTGCGCCGGGCGCGCGGCGCGGGCCGCCATCCGCCCGGCCCTCATGGCGCGGCGCAGCGCGCGTGCAGCAGCGCCGCCTCGTGCAGCTCATCCGGCACGCCGGCGGCACGGGCGGCGTCCAGCAGGAAGCCCAGGATCGCCTCGCCCTCGTTGCGCCGCCCCGCCTGCACGTCGCGCAGCATGGAGGTGGCGTAGGCGCTGGAGGCATCGGCGAAGAGCGCGCGGTATTCCGCCAGGAAGGCCTCGCTCATCGGGTGGCCGTGATGGGCGGCGATGGCGGCGTTGCGCGCCAGCACCCGGTGCAGCAGGGGCGTGCCGCCGGCGCGGGCGATGGCGCCCACATCGGCGCGCAGCAGCACCGTGCCGATGGCCGCCGTGCCCAGATGGACCAGCTTCTCCCACATCCGTCGCCGGATGTCGGGCACCGCCCTGGCCTCCACCCCGCACGCGGGGACGAAGGCGGCCTGCAATGCCAGGGCGCGCGGGGACATGGCCCCGTCCAGCTCGCCGAAGCTCAGCCAGCGCCAGTCGTTCAGGTGGCGCACCGTGCCATCCGGCGCCAGCGTGGCCTGGATCTTCGCCAGGCCGCCGAGCACCTGGCCGGGGAAGCGCGCTTCCAGCGGCGCCAGGTGCGCCATGCCGTTCAGCACCGGCACCAGGCAGGCGCCGGATGCCATGGCGGGCGCGACGGCGTCCATCGCCGCCTCCAGGTCCCAGGCCTTGCAGGCCAGCAGCACGGCGTCGGCCGGGGTCGCCTCGGTGACGATGCGCGGATGCAGCAGGGCGTCGCCGAAGGGGCTGGCGATGCGCAGCCCGTCGCGCCGCAGCGCCTCCGCACGGGCGGGGCGGACCAGGAAGGCGACATCGCCGCCGGCCTCGGCCAGCCGGCCGCCGAAATACCCGCCCAGGGCGCCTGCGCCGAGCACCAGCAGCCGCATCGTTTCCGTCCTTTCCCTGCCCGCAACACGGGCGTTACATCGGCGGGCCAGATTGCAGGGCACGATGCGCCGATTCCTTCCCCTCCTCATCCTGCCCGCGCTGGCGGGCGGCGCCTACCTCTGGGGCCAGCCCGCCATGGCGCGGCTCGGCCTGGGCGCCAGCGAGGCCACCGCCCCGCGCCTGCGCACCGCCGAGGCCGATCGCGGCCCGATCATCGCCGTGGTCAGCGCCACCGGCACGGTGAACCCCGTCACCTCCGTCATCGTCGGCTCTCAGCTCTCGGGCCAGATCCGCGAGCTGATGGCGGATTGGAACACCCGCGTCTCCGCCCAGCAGCCCCTGGCGCGGCTGGACACCCAGCAGCTGGAGGCCACGCGCGCCGCGGCGAGCGCCGACCTGCTGGCCGCCCGCGCCGCCATCGCCGTGGCCCAGGCCCAGGCCGAGAAGGCCGCGGCCGACGCCCAGACCGCCCAGGCCGCCCTGGCCGCCGCCCGCGCCGGGGTGCAGCAGGCCGAGGCGCAGCTGCGCGACGCCGAGTTCGAGAGCCGCCGCACGGAGGAGCTGCGCCGATCCGGCGTCGGCGCCGTGCGCGATGCCGCCCGCGCCGGCTTCACCGCCGAGGGCGCGCGGGCGAATCTGCTGAGCGAGCGCGCCCAGCTGGCCCAGGCCGAGGCGACGCTGCTGAGCGCCGAGGCCGCCGCCCGCACCGGCGCCGCCCAGGTGGAGACCGCCCAGGCCCAGGCCGAGCAGAAGGCCGCCGTGCTGCGCCAGGTGGAGGTGAATCTGGGCTTCGCCACCATCCGCAGCCCGATTGACGGCATCGTGGTGTCGCGCTCCGTGGACCTCGGGCAGACGGTCGCGGCCAGCCTGCAATCCCCCACCCTGTTCACCATCGCCGCCAACCTGGACGAGATGGAGGTCTGGGCCACGGTGGACGAGGCCGATATCGGCCGCATCCGCCCCGGCCAGGCCGTGACCTTCACCGTGGCGGCGCATCCGCAGGTGAACCTGCGCGGCACGGTGAAGGAGACGCGGCTGACGCCGGCCACGGTGAACAACGTCGTCACCTACACCGTCATCGTCGCCGCGCCCAACAATGACGGGCGCATGTTGCCGGGCATGACCGCGACGCTGCGCGTGGTGACGGAGGAGCGGCGCGACGCGCTGCGCGTGCCCAATGCCGCGCTGCGCTGGCGCCCCGCCGGCACGGCCGCCCAGGCCGCCAGCACCCCGCCCGACAACCCGCTGGCGAATGCCCTGCGCGAGATGGAGGACCTGACCCCGGCCCAGCGCCAGGAGGTGGACGCCGCCCTGGCCGAGCTGCGGGAGCGCATGGCCGCCCTGCCCGCCGATTCCG
>JBEQBS010000117.1:0-8641 GCA_041639675.1 Rubritepida sp.
GGCGGCAGCAGCCTGGGCGGCGGCGGCCTTCTTGGCGGCGCGGGTGGCGGCGGCCTTCTTCGCGCGCTCGACCAGCGCGGGATCCTTCTTCGGCGCGGCGGCCTTCTTGGGGGCGGCGGCCTTCTTCGGCGCGGCAGCCTTCTTGGCGGGCGCGGCCTTCTTCGCCGCCGTCGCCTTCTTCGCGGGCGCGGCCTTCTTCGTGGCGGCGGCCTTCTTCGCCGGCGCCGCCTTCTTGGTGGCGGCGGCCTTCTTGGGCGCGGCAGCCTTCTTGGGGGCGGCAGCCTTCTTCGGCGCGGCCTTCTTCGCGGGCGCCGCCTTCTTCGCCGCCGTCGCCTTCTTGGCCGGCGCGGCCTTCTTCGTGGCGGCGGCCTTCTTCGCCGGCGCCGCCTTCTTCGCGGGCGCCGCCTTCTTCGCGGCGGGCTTCTTCGCCGCGCCGGCGGCGACGCGCGCGCGCGCGGTCGAGGCGGGCTTCTTCGCCGCGCTGGTGCGGCGGCTGGTGCTCATCGCCATCGCCATGGCGCGCGGCGTCGTCTCGGTGGTGTCGGTCATCACTGGGTCTCCCTGGCGCGCGTCGCGCGCATGGTGTGCGGCAGGTGGCCGCGTCGGCTGGTGAGGGGAAGGATGGAAGGAGCGCCCGCACGTCGAGCGCGGCGGCATGCCGTCCGCGTGGTCCGTCGCGATGCGTGATCCGGTCCGAGGGGCAAGGATCGTCCTTCCTGCTGCGCGTTCGCTTCGACGCATCCTCGTCCACCTCATCGCTGCTGCGCGTTGCTGGACGAATCGACGTGCGATGCGCACACGCGGAACGCTATCTGAATCGGCGAGTTGCGTGTCAAACACATTCTGCATCCGCACGCGCATTTTCGTCGCGCGTGAATCAAAAAGGCCCGTGCGAGTCACCTCGCGCGGGCCTTCGTGAATCGCCGGTGAATCAGCCGCGCTGCGCGAGCGGAGTCACCTTGCGCTGCTCGACGCCGGTGTAGAGCGAGAGCGGGCGGATCAGCCGGTTGTCCCTGCCCTGCTCGATCACGTGCGCCGCCCAGCCGGTGATGCGCGAGCACACGAAGATCGGCGTGAAGAGCGGGATGTCGAAGCCCATCAGGTAGTAGGCGGGGCCGGCCGGGAAATCGAGGTTCGGGTGGATGTTCTTGCGCGTCAGCATCACCTCCGCCAGCACGGCGGAGGTGCGCATCCAGCGCTCGTCGCCCACCACGCGCGCCATCACCTCGGCGTATTTCTTCATCGTCGGCACGCGCGAGTCGCCGTTCTTGTAGACGCGGTGGCCGAAGCCCATCACCAGCGCCTTGTGGTCGAACTTGCCTTCCAGCCACTCCGTCGCCGCCTCTGGGCTGGGGATCTCCTTGAGCATGTGCATCACCGCCTCGTTGGCGCCGCCATGCAGCGGGCCCTTGAGCGCGGCGATGCCGCCGGTGATGGCGCCATGCATGTCCGCCATGGTCGAGGTGATGGTGCGCGCGGTGAAGGTGGAGGCGTTGAAGGTGTGCTCGGCGTAGAGGATCATGCTCACGTCGAAGGCCTTGATGACCTCCGGCTGCGGCACCTGGCCGAACACCATGTGGAAGAAGTTCTCGCAGAAGGGCAGCGCGGGGTCGGGCGCGATCGGCTCCTGCCCCTTGCCCAGCCGGTGCGCGGCGGCGACCGCGGTGGGGATCTTCGCCAGCAGGCGCATCGCCTTGCGCCGCTGCGCCGCCTCGCCGACATCGGCCGTGTCCGGGTCCTCCATGCCCATGAAGGACACGGCGGTGCGGATGGCGTCCATCGGGTGGGCGTCGCGCGGGAAGTCCCGCAGCACGCGCAGCAGGGCGGGGCTGAGCGCGCGGTTGGCCTTCTCCTCCGCCTGGAAGGCGGCGAGCTGCGCGGCCGTCGGCAGCTCGCCGTTCCACAGCAGGTAGGCGGTCTCGTCGAAGCTCGCCTCCTCGCACAGATCCTGCACGGCATAGCCGCGATAGGTCAGCGAGTTGGTCTCGGGCATCACCTTGGAGATGGTGGATTCGTCGGCATAGACGCCGACCAGGCCCTTGCGGACCTCGATCTGTTCGCTCATCGGCTTTCCTCTCCTCGTTCGGGGTGGGCCGGGCGCCGTGGCGCCCAGCCCGGATGCAGGGTCAGAAGATGCCCGGCTTGCTCTCGGCCAGGCTGCCGCGCGGCATCGCCACGTTCAGCACCGCCAGCTCCCCGGCCGGGATGCGCGCCAGGTCCTGCACGTCGGCCAGGAAGCGGGCGCTCTCGCGCGCGGTGATGAGGCCGTCCGTCAGCATGCGGAACTTCTCGATGTATTGCGCCCGCGCGAAGGGGCGCGCGCCGCGCGGGTGGGCATTGGCCACGCCCAGCTCGTCCACGATCGTCGTGCCGTCCTTCATGATGATCTCCACGCGCCCGCCGAAGCTCAGCACCTCGGGATCGCGGGAGTGGTACTTCTCCGTCCAGGCCGGGTCCTCGCGCGTCTCGATCTTGTGCCACAGCCGCACCGTGTCGGCCCGCTGGGCGCGCTTGGGGGCGTAGCTGTCCACGTGGTGCCAGGCGCCGTCCTGCAGGGCCACGGCGAAGATGTACATGATGGAGTGGTCCAGCGTCTCGCGGCTGGCCTTGGGGTCCATCTTCTGCGGGTCGTTCGCGCCGGTGCCGATCACGTAGTGGGTGTGGTGGCTGGTGTGGATGACGATCTTCTCGATCGCCTCGAAGTCGCTCACCTGCTCCTTCATGCGGAAGGCCAGGTCAATCAGCGCCTGGGACTGGTACTCGGCCGAGTGCTCCTTGGTGTAGCTGTCCAGGATGGCGCGCTTGGCCTCGCCCGGGGCGGGCAGCGGCACGGTGTAGTACACGGGGTCATAGACGGTCTTGCGGCCCTTGCTGTCCGCCTGCGTGCGGCCCGACAGCACCCAGGCGATCACGCTGTCCTCGCCCTCGTAGATCGGGCTGGGCGCGCCCTCGCCCCGCATGCAGCGGTCC
The DNA here is from genome assembly GCA_041639675.1 of Rubritepida sp. Lineage (GTDB taxonomy): Bacteria > Pseudomonadota > Alphaproteobacteria > Acetobacterales > Acetobacteraceae > Roseococcus. The sequence goes on from JBEQBS010000117.1 coordinate 2,971, forward strand.
ACCGCCTCCACCGCCAGCTTGCCGGCATGGGCGGGGGCATAGGCCTTCCACGACGAGATCTCGCCCTTGCGGGACTGGCGGAAGGTGATGGAGGTCTGGAGTGCCTGCTGGATGGACTGGAACACCACCTCCTGCTTCAGCCCCAGCAGCGTGCCGATGCCGGCGGCCTGCGCGGGGCAGAGGTGGGCGATGTGGTCCACCTTGTGCTCATGCAGGCAGATGGCGCGCACCAGGTTGATGTGCAGCTCGTAGCCCGTCGCCAGCCCGCGCAGCAGGTCCTTGCCGGAGCGGCCCATCGCCTGGCCCACCGCCAGGATGGGGGGGATGTTGTCGCCGGGGTGGGAGTAGTCGGCGGCCAGGAAGGTGTCGTGGTAGTCCAGCTCGCGCACCGCGGTGCCGTTGGCCCAGGCCGCCCATTCGGGGGAGACGGTGCTGCCCGAGGGCATGCCGAACACCGTCGCGCCGCCCGCCTTCTTCGCGTGCCCCAGCGCCATGCCGCGCGCCGAGACGACGGGCCGGCGGTTGACGGAGGCGATGGCGACCGAGGCGTTGTCAATGATCCGGTTGATGATCATCTCGGCCACGTCCTTCTGGACGGCGACCTTGTCGGTGGCGACGCCGGCCATCTTCCAGGCCAGCTGGTCCTCGCGCTTCAGCAGCGCCTTCGAGGGGTGGACCTTCACGTCGTGCATCTGCATGGGGGGCTTTCCTCTCCCGGTTGGATGTGGCGGCCTTTTTCGACCCCGCCGCGCGCTTCGTCCATTCCGAAGCGGGCGGGTTTTCCATAGCGGTTTCGTATCGCATGATACGCCCATGGTGGATTTCCGCTCGCTGCGCCGGATGGGCCACTTCCTCGCGGTGGCGGAGGAAGGGCATTTCGGCCGCGCCGCCGCCCGCCTGGGCCTCTCGCAGCCGCCGCTGACGGCGCAGATCCAGGCGCTGGAGGCGGAGCTCGGCGTGCGCCTGCTGGAGCGCGGCCGCAACGGCACCCGGCCGACGCGCGAGGGCGAGGCGCTGATCCCCATCCTGCGCCGCATCGTCGAGGACGCGAAGCGCGCCGAGGCCCTGGCGATGGAGCTGCGCGCCGGCCGCCACGCGCCGATGGCGATGGCCTGCGTTACCTCCGCCCTGTTCGGCTTCCTGCCGCCGCTGGCCCGTGCCCTGCGCGCCATCCGCCCCGATGCGGCGCTGAGCGTGCAGGAGATGGACACCACCGACAGCCTGGAGGCGCTGCGCCGCGGCGAAGTGGATTTCGCCCTGGTGCGGCTGGATTCCGCGCACCCGCCCTTCGGCGTGCTGCCCCTGGGCGCCGACCGGCTGCTGGCGGCGCTGCCGGAGGGGCATCGCCTGGCCGGCCCCGGCGCGCTGGACCTCGCCCTGCTGGCCGAGGAGCCGCTGGTGGCCCTGCCGCGCTCCATCTCCCCGGCCTATTTCGACCGCCAGGTGCAGGCCTGCCGCGACGCCGGCTTCGAACCCCGCGCGATGCGCGAGGCCGGCAGCGCCTCCGCCCAGCTCGCCTTCGTCGCCGCCGGCTTCGGCGTGGCGCTCGTCTCCTCCGGCATCGCGCAGCTGCGCCCGCCGGGCGTGGTGTTCCGCGAGCTGGCCGGCCGCGTCAGCGCCGTGGGCGTGGCGCTGGCCTGGAACGAGGACCGCGAGACCGAGGCCGTGAAGCTGGCGCGCGAGGCCGCGCAGACCGCCTTCCAGACAGGAACCGATGCATGAGCGACTATGACCGGGTGATCCGCGGCGACCTGGTGCTGCCCGATGGCGTGAAGCCCGATGGATGGATCGGCGTGCGCGCCGGCGCCATCGCCGCCATCGGCGCGGGCGAGCCGCCGCCGGCCCGCGCCGTGGCGGACCACCGCGGCATGCTGGTGTTTCCCGGCCTGGTGGATGGGCACATGCACACCTCCAGCTCCACCGGCTGGCCGGGCATCGAGGGCGCCTCGCGCAGCGCCGCCGCCGGCGGCGTCACCACCTGCGTGGACATGCCCTACGACGTGCCGCGCCCCGTCACCGACGCCGCCATCCTGGCCGAGAAGGTCGAGCACGTGAACCGGCTGAGCCACGTGGACATGGCGCTCTACGGCACCATCCGGAAGGACGGGAACACGAAGGACATCGCCGGGCTGATCGCGGGCGGCGTGTGCTCCTTCAAGCTCTCCACCTACGAATACGATGCCGTGCGCTTCCCGCGCATTGACCACCCGACGATGCTGCGGGCCTTCGCCGCCATCGCGCCCTCCAACCTCATGGTCGCCATCCACAACGAGGACCAGGAGCTGGTGGAGCGCCTTTCCGCCCAGGCCAAGGCCGCGGGCGAGACACACCCCATCATGCACGCCCGCACCCGCCCGCCGATCACCGAAAGCATGGCGGATCTGGAAATCTTCGAGATGGCGCTGGAAACCGGCTGCCACGTCCACATCGCCCATTCCTCGCTGGCGCGCGGCTTCGAGCTGGCGGCGATGTTCCGCGGCATGGGCGCGCGCACCACGGGCGAGGCCTGCATCCAGTACCTGTGCATGACGGAGGAGGACCTCGTCCGCCTGCAAGGATTCGGCAAGTGCAACCCGCCCTTCCGCACCGCCGAGGAGGTGGAGCGCATGTGGAGCGCGGTGCGCGCGGGCAGCGTGGCCTATGTCTCCACCGACCATGCGCCCTGGCCGCGGCCGCGCAAGGAATACGCGGGCGACATCTTCGCCGTCGGCGCCGGGCTGACGGGCATGCAGTCCTTCGCGCCGCTGATGTTCACCCTGCTGGAGCAGCGCGGAATGCCGGTGTCGCTGCTGGCCACGCTCTGCGCCGAGCGCCCGGCGCGCTTCCACGGGCTGTTCCCGAAGAAGGGCGCCATCCGCCTGGGCGCCGACGCCGATCTCTGCGTGATGCAGCGCGGCGCCTTCGCCTTCGACGCCGCCACCATCCAGGACCGCGAGGATGCGCGCTGGTCCCCCTATGACGGCATGGCGATGACGGCGCGCGTGGCCGCGACCTTCCTGCGCGGCGACTGCGTGTGGGATGGCGCGCAGGTGCTGGCCAGGCCTGGCCAGGGGCGCTTCGTGCCGCGCCAGCACCGGGAGGGGTTCCTGGGCTGATGGCGCGCATCCTCACCATCGCCGGCGCGCAGACCGGCCCCATCCAGCGCGCCGACACCCGCGCGCACACGCTCGACCGGCTGATCGCGCTGCTGGAGCAGGCGGCGCGGGCCGGCGCGCAGCTCGTCGTCTTCCCCGAACTCGCGCTCACCACCTTCTTTCCGCGCTGGCTGCTGACGGATGCGGAGCGCGACGCCTTCTTCGAGCGCGCCATGCCCAACCCCGCCTGCCAGGCGCTGTTCGACCGCGCGCGCGAATTGCGCGTGGGCTTTTATCTCGGCTTCGCGGAACTCACGCCCGAAGGCCGGCGCTTCAACACCGCCATCACCGTCGGCCCCGATGGCGCCATCCTCGGCACCTACCGCAAGGTCCACCTGCCCGGCGCGGTCGAGCCCCGCCCCGGCGACCGCTTCCACCAGCTGGAGAAGCGCTACTTCGACTACGGCGACCTCGGCTTTCCCGCCTTCCGCGGGCCGGATGCGTGGCACCGCGCCATCATGGGCATGCTGGTCTGCAACGACCGCCGCTGGCCCGAGGCCTGGCGCTGCTACGGCCTGCAAGGGGTGGAGCTGATGCTGATGGGCTACAACTCCGCCGCCTACGACCCCAATGGCGGCAGCACGGAAAGCGAGGCCATCCGCACCTTCCACTCGACGCTCGCCGCCCAGGCCAATGCCTACATGAATGCCACCTGGGCCGTCAGCGTGGCAAAGGCGGGGGTCGAGGACGGTTCGGGCCTCATCGGCGGCTCCGTCATCGTGGACCCGAATGGGGTGATCGCGGCGCAGGCGCGGACGCTGGGGGATGAGGTGATCCTGGCCGAATGCGACCTCGACCTCTGCCGCCAGGGCAAGGAGAAGATGTTCCACTTCGCCAGCCACCGCCGGCCGGAACACTACGCGCGCATCACCACGCAGGTGGGCGCGGAGCCGCCGCCGTGAGCGCGCCCTTCCGCCTGGATGGGCGCGTGGCCTTCGTCTCGGGTGCCGGCTCGGCCGGGCCGGGCTGGGGCAATGGCAAGGCCGCGGCCGTGCTGCTGGCCCGCCAGGGCGCGCGCGTCTTCTGCCTGGACCTGCACCCGGCCGCCGCCGCGGAGACCGTGGCGCTGATCCACGCCGAGGGCGGCGAGGCCGAGGCCCATGCCGCGGACGTGACCGACGGCGCGCAGGTGGCCGATGCCGTCGCCGCCTGCGTGGGGCGCTTCGGCCGCCTGGACCTGCTGGTGAACAATGTGGGCGGCAGCGCGCCCGGCGGCGCCGAGGACATGCCCGAGGCTGTGTGGGACGCCCAGCTGGCGATGAACCTGCGCTCCGTCTTCCTGTGCTGCAAGCACGCGCTGCCCCACCTGCGGGTGGCGGCGCCCAGCGCCATCGTCAACCTGGCCAGCATCGTCGCGCTGCGCATGGCAGAGGGGCGCACCCACATCGCCTACAGCGCCGCCAAGCAGGGCGTCATCGCCCTGTCTCGTCACGTGGCGATGGAGCAGGCCAGGGCCGGGGTGCGCTGCAACACCGTCATCCCCGGGCTGATGCATACCCCGCTGGTGGAGCAGCGGCTGGTGCGCCAGCTGGGCGCCAACGACGCCGCGGCGCTGGTGGCGCGGCGCCATGCCCAGGTGCCGATGGGCCGGATGGGCGACGCCTGGGACGTGGCCCATGCCGTGCTGTTCCTGCTGAGCCGTGAGGCCGGGCACGTCACCGGCACCGAGCTGCTGGTGGATGGCGGCATCGCCGCGCGGATGGGCTGAGGCGCGATCGGGCATCAGGCCGGCGTTCCGCCGTCCGGGGCCCGCCCGCGGCGTCAGCCGGGCGGCCTCCGGCTGGCCGGTCGCGGGGGAGAATGGAAGGGGGAGCGCATCCAGGCGAAGGCAGCGCGCCCGGCGCTTGCCGCGCAACCCGGCGCGGGGGGTGACGTTGCCATGGCACGGAACCCCTGGAACGGAGCAAGCGCCATGAACAGCATCATCTACATCGTCGGCCTGGTCGTCGTCGTCGTCGCGGTGCTGAGCTTCTTCGGCCTGCGCTGACCGATCACGGGCATCGGCGCCACCGACTGGCGGCGCCCGACCGCCCGCGGCAGCATCGGCGGCGAAGGAGACACCGCCATGCGCCGCATCGCCCTCGCCGCCATCGCCACCCTGCTTGCCGCGCCGGCCTGGGCGCAGGGCGGCCCCTGCGCCGATGTCGGCATCGTCGCCACCGGCACCGGCACCCAGCGCGTGCCGCGCATGGGCCCGGGCAGCGACCTGCTGACGCAGAGCGCCACCCTGCACAATGCCGGGGCGCAGGCGATGCGCGTCACCCTCACGCTGGTGCACCGCGCCTTCCAGCAGGATTTCGTCGCCGGCCAGGTGATGGAGCTGCCGGCCGGTGCGCGGCGCGAGGTGATGCTGGGCAACGTGCTGCGCCCGGGCCTGGACCTCGCGGGGGTGCGGGGCGGGGTGCGCCTGTCCTGCCTGCCGGGCTGAGCGCGCCCTACCCTGCCAGCAGCGCCGCGCGGATCGCCGCCAGCGCGGCCTCGCCCTTGTCGCCCTCCGGGCCGCCGGCCTGGGCCATGTCCGGCCGGCCACCGCCGCC
>JBEQBS010000118.1:0-8633 GCA_041639675.1 Rubritepida sp.
CGGGGCGCCGGCCGGGCGCGCGGCCTGCTGCGGCCCGCGCAGCTGGTCCGCCACCAGCGGGATGTCCCGCCGCACGCCGTTCATCGCCGCGATCACCGGCGAGGGCGTGCCATCCACCACCACATCCATCGCCTGGGCGGCGCCGGTGGAAAGCAGGAGCCCGTCCCGGTTCGGCACGGAAAAGCTTTCGCCCGCGCGCATGACCCGGTTCAGCAGCTGCTGGCCGTTGCGCTCGCGCACCTGGGTCCAGGCATCGGCCTTGAAGCGCAGCACGATGCGGCTGGAATCCGCCGCCGGGGCCTGGGCGGCCGGCGCCACGGGGGCGGGCACCTGCACCGGCACGGGGGTGGGGGTGGGCAGCGGCGGCAGGCTGGGCGTGGCCTGCACCGGCGCCGTGGGGGCCTGGGCCGTCACCGCCGGGGGCGCGGGGCGCATCGCCTCGCCGTCGCGCGCCGCCGGTTCGAGGCGCGCCGGCACCGGGGGCACGGCGTCCACCGTGCGGGTGGCCGTGCCGCTCCAATTGTACCAGGCGACATAGGCGACCACGAGGATGGCGAGGCCGGCCAGGATGGTGACGCCGGCCGGGAAGCCGCGCTCCGGCACCGGCTCGGGGAATACCAGGTCGGTCTTGCGGGCGGCCACGCCCATGGCGGCGTCACGGAAGCGGCGGACCATGTCCGGCACGTCCAGCCCCAATGCGCCGGCATAGTTGCGCACGAAGCCGATGGCGTAGGCGGCGGAGGGCAGGTCCTTCAGCCGCCCTTCCTCCAGCGCCACCAGATAGACCCGGCGGATGCGGAGCTGGCGGGACATGTCCTCGACGGAGGCGCCCAGCGCCTCGCGCGCCTCGCGCAGCTCGTCGCCCAGCCGCGCGGCATCCACCGCGAGGGCTTCCTGGTTCCGGGTGAAGCGCTTGACGTTGTCGAACACGCGCGCGCGTCTAGCGCAGAGTCCGGCGGGCCGCCAGCGCCGCCGCGGCCTGCCCCACCAGCTCGGCGATGATCTCGGCCGCCGGCTGCTCCTTCGTCACCATGCCGACGGATTGCCCGGCCATCAAGCTGCCCTGCTCGACATCGCCATCCACCACGGCGCGGCGCAGGGCGCCGGCCCAGAAATGCTCGATGTCGAGCTGTGCGGCGTCCTTGGTGAGTTCGCCGGACTGGAAGCGCGCCAGCACGGCGGCCTGGTGCTCCATGAAGCGCTTGGTGCCCTCGTTCTGCAGGGCGCGCACGGGGATGACCGGGAAGCGCTCGTCCAGCTGCACCGTCGGCAGGGCGTCGCGCGCCGCGCCGCGGATGAAGGCGCGCTTGAAGTTGGGATGGGCGATGGATTCGCTCGCGCAGACGAAGCGCGTGCCGATCTGCGCCCCGGCCGCGCCCATCTCCAGGTAGGACAGGATGGCCTCGCCGCGGCCGATGCCGCCGGCGACGAAGACCGGCACCTCGGTGACGTGCGGCAGGATCTCCTGCGCCAGCACGTTCAGCGAGACGGGGCCGATGTGGCCCCCGGCCTCGCTGCCCTCGATCACCAGCGCATCGGCGCCGGAGCGCACCAGCTTCTTCGCCAGGGCCAGGGCGGGGGCGAAGCACACCACCTTGGCCCCGCCCTCCTTCGCGCGCTTCATCGCCGCCCCGGGCGGGATGCCGCCGGCGAAGACGATGTGGCCGACCTTCGCCTCCAGGCAGGCATCCACCAGGGCGTCCAGGCGTGGATGCATGGTGATGAGGTTCACGCCGAAGGGCTTGTCCGTCAGCGCCTGGGTGCCGGCGATCTCCTCCGCCAGCCGGGGCGGCTCCATCGCCCCGCAGGCGATGACGCCGAAGGCGCCGGCGTTGGACAGCGCGGCGACCAGGTTGCGCTCGCTCACCCAGGACATGGCGCCGCCCAGGATGGCGTAGCGGGAGCCGAAGAAGGCCGCCCCGCGCGCCATCATCCGGTCCAGCCCGGCGAAATCGGGGGCGATGGCCATGTCCATGGGGGTCAGCCATCCAGCCCATAGGCGGTGTGCAGGGCGCGCACGGCCAGCTCGGTGTACTCTGCCGGCACCAGCACGCTCACCTTGATCTCGCTGGTGGAGATCACCTGGATGTTGATGCCCTTCTCCGCCAGCGTGGCGAACATGGTGGAGGCGACGCCGGCATGGGTGCGCATGCCGATGCCGACGACGCTGATCTTGGCCACGTTGTCGTCGGCCAGCATCGCCTCGAAGCCCAGCTCGGCCTTCGCCTTCTCCAGGATGTCGCGGGCGCGCGGCAGGTCGCTCTTGCCCACCGTGAAGGTCATGTCGGTGGAGCCGTCGGCGCCCAGGTTCTGGACGATCATGTCCACGTTGACGTTGGCGGCCGAGAGCGGGCCAAAAACCCGCGCGGCGACGCCCGGCCGGTCGGGCACGCGGCGCAGCGTCACCTTCGCCTCGTCCCGCGAATAGGCGATGCCGGAAACGATCGGCTTCTCCATGATCTCGTCCTCATCCACGACCAGGGAGCCTGGCTTGTCTTCGAAACTGGAAAGCACCTGCACCCGCACGCGGGCCTTCATGGCCAGCTCCACGCTGCGGGTCTGGAGCACCTTGGCACCCACGGAGGCCAGCTCCAGCATCTCCTCGTAGGAGATGCGGTCCAGCTTGCGCGCCCTGGGCACGATGCGCGGGTCGGTGGTGTAGACCCCGTCCACGTCGGTGTAGATGTCGCAGCGGTCGGCCTTCAGCGCCGCCGCCAAGGCCACGGCCGAAAGGTCCGAGCCGCCGCGGCCCAGCGTCGTCACCCGGTTGCGCGTGGGCTCGATGCCCTGGAAGCCGGCGACCACGGGCACTTGGCCCTGCTCCATCCGGCGGATCAGCTCGGCGCCCTCGATCTCCTCGACGCGGGCCTTGCCATGGGCGGCGTCGGTGCGGATGGGCACCTGCCAGCCCTGCCAGGACCGCGCCTCGACCCCGATGGCCTGGAGCGCGATGGCCAGCAGGCCGATCGTCACCTGCTCCCCGGTGGCCACCACCACGTCGTATTCGCGGGCGTCATGCAGGGGCGACAGCTCCTGGCACCATTTCACCAGCTGGTTGGTGGTGCCCGACATGGCGGAGACGACCACGGCCACCTGGTTGCCGGCCTCCACCTCCCGCTTCACGCGGGCGGCGACGTTGCGGATGCGGTCGAGGTCGGCGACGGAGGTCCCGCCGAACTTCATGACGATACGGGGCATTGCTGGTCCTGCTGGGGCGCCGCCAAGCCTTGCGGGCGCCTTCCGGGCGGGTCAGATACCGGGCATGACCGAGACGGGCAACAGGGGCGGCACCGCGAGCGCCGCCGAAATCGCCAAGTTCGACGGGCTGGCGGCGGCGTGGTGGAACCCGCGCGGCCCGATGGCGCCGCTGCACGCGATGAATCCGGCCCGCATGGCCTGGGTGGCGGCGCGGCTCGGCCCGCTGGCGGGGCTGCGGGTGCTGGATGTCGGCTGCGGCGCCGGCCTGGCCTCCGAATGGCTGGCCCGGCGCGGGGCACGGGTGACGGGGCTGGACGCCGCCGGGGCGGCGCTGGAGGCCGCGCGCGCCCATGCCGCGGCGGGCGGCGTGGCGGTGGAGTACCGCGACGGCCGGCCGGAGGATCTGGCGGGCGAGACCTTCGACGCCGTGATCGCCCTGGAGGTGATCGAGCACGTCCCGCCCGGGGAGCGCCCCACCTTCTGCGCCGCCCTGGCACGGCTGGTGCGGCCGGGGGGCGCGGTGGTGCTCTCCACGCTCAACCGCACGCCGCGCGCCTGGGTCACGGCCAAGCTGGGGGCGGAATACCTGCTGCGCTGGCTGCCGGTGGGCACGCATGACTGGCGCCTGTTCCCCCGCCCGGCCGAGACCGCCGCCCTGCTGCGCGGCGCCGGGCTGGTGTTGGAGGACATGGCCGGGCTGTCGCCGCGCCTGGGCGGCGGCTTCGCCATCACGGGCGACATGGGGGTGAATTACCTGGTGGCGGCGCGGCGCCCTTAGCCGGCAGCGGCCATGCGCCAAGCATCCAGGCCGGGTCGGCCATGGCCCGCAGGGCGCGCCCGTGTGGGGCCTGGATTGCGCGCGGCCACCCCATGGCGAGGCGCCTGGACAGGCTGGCGTCAGTCATCCCGCGTCATGTTGCCGCCCTCGCGCTCCATCGCCTCGCGCATCTGCTCCGCGCTGGGCCTGGGCGGGGCGGCGTCATCCTGGAGGCGCTGTTCCGCCTCCTCGCGGGTGGTGCCGGGCGGGGCGTCGGGGGCCTTGCGGGTGTCGCTCATGCCCCTGTGAACGCCCGGCATGGCCCGTGGTCACTCGCCCCGCAGCGCCGCGCCGGCCGCCAGCGGCGCCAGCGGCAGCGCCAGCGCCAGCAGCGCCGCCTCCAGCAGCAGGAAGGGCCGCGCCTCCAGCCCCGTCGCCGCCGCCTCGATGGCCGCGGCGCCGAAGATCACCACCGGCAGCGCCAGCGGCAGCACCAGCAGCGGCAGCAGCACCCCGCCCCGCCTGGCCCCCAGTGTCAGCGCCGCCCCCGCCGTGCCCAGCACCGACAGCAGGGCGGAGGCCAGCGCCAGGGCCGCCAGCGCCGCCGGCCAGGCCTCCACCGGCAGGTTCAGCAGGGCGGCCGCCACCGGCGTGGCCGCCACCAGCGGCAGCCCGGTGGAGAGCCAATGCGCCAGCGCCTTCGCCGCCGCCACCGAGGCCGGGTGCAGGCCGGACAGCAGCAGCTGGTCCAGCGTGCCATCCTCGGCATCGGCGCCGAAGAGCCGGTCCAGCGGCAGCAGCGCCGCCAGCAGGGCGGAGGCCAGCAGCGCGCCGGGCGCCAGCCGCGCCAGCAATTCCGGCGAGGGGCCGACGCCGAAGGGAAACAGCGCCGCCACCAGCACGAAGAACAGCACGGCGGACAGCGTGTCCGCCGGGTGGCGCAGCGCCAGGCGCAATTCGCGCGCCAGCACCGCCCTCACAGCCGAAGCTCCCGCGCATCGTCCAGCGGCAGCGGCAGGTGGGTGGCGGCCACCACCATGCCGCCGCGCGCCCGGTGCGCCGCCAGCAGCGGCCCCAGCCGCGCCACCGAGGCGGCGTCGAGGCCCACCGTCGGCTCGTCCAGCAGCCACAATGGCGCCGGGGCCAATGCCAGCCGCGCCAGCGCCAACCGCCGCTTCTGGCCGGAGGACAGGACGCGCGCCGGCAGATCCGCCAGCGGCAGCAGGTCCAGCGCCCCCAGCGCGGCATCAGGGTCGCCGCCATGCAGCCGGGCGAAGAAGCCCAGGTTGGCGCGGGCGGACAGGCTGGGCTTCAGCGCATCCTGGTGGCCGAGGTAGCGCAGGCGCCGCGCATGGGCCGGCAGGTCAGCCAGGGCATCGGCGCCCTGCCACAGCAGCCGGCCCTCAGCCGCGGGCACCAGCCCGGCCAGCAGCCGCAGCAGGGAGGACTTGCCGGCGCCGTTCGCCCCGGTCAGCAGCAGCGCCTCGCCCGGGGCCAGCGTGAAGGACAGCCCGGCAAAGACCAAGCGCTCCGCTCGCCAACAGGCCAATTGTTGCGCTTCCAGCAGGCTCGCCTCCATGGACCCTGACGCTAGGCCATGCTTAAAGGCGCGGCGCAAGAGTGGGGACCACACACATGCGCATGATCGGGCAGGATACCCTCAAGACCGGGCGTCAGCTTTCCATTGACGGAAAGACCTACGCCTATTTCTCCCTGCCCGAGGCGGCGAAGCAGATCGGCGACCTGTCGCGCCTGCCCTACTCGCTCAAGGTGCTGCTGGAGAACGTGCTGCGCTTCGAGAACGGGCGCTCCTACACGGTGGCCGACGCGCGCGCCATCGCCGAATGGGTGCAGCAGGGCCGCTCCGACAAGGAAGTGCCGTTCCGCCCCGCCCGCATCCTGATGCAGGACTTCACCGGCGTGCCCGCCGTGGTGGACCTCGCCGCCATGCGCGACGGCATCATCAAGCTGGGCGGCGACCCGGCCAAGGTGAACCCGCTGGTCCCGGTGGACCTCGTGATTGACCACTCGGTCATGGTGGACGTCGCCGGCTCCGCCCAGGCGCTGCAGAAGAACGTCGAGATCGAGTTCGAGCGCAACGGCGAGCGCTACGAGTTCCTGCGCTGGGGCCAGGAGGCGTTCAAGAACTTCCGCGTGGTGCCGCCGGGCGCCGGCATCTGCCACCAGGTGAACCTGGAATACCTGGGCCAAGTGGTCTGGACCTCCGACGAGGACGGCGTGACCTACGCCTACCCCGATTCCTGCTACGGCACCGACAGTCACACCACGATGATCAACGGCCTGGGCGTGCTGGGCTGGGGCGTCGGCGGCATCGAGGCCGAGGCGGCGATGCTGGGCCAGCCCATCGCCATGCTCATCCCCGACGTGATCGGCTTCCGCGTTTCCGGCAAGCTGCGCGAGGGGGTGACGACCACCGACCTGGCGCTGACCGTGACGCAGATGCTGCGCAAGAAGGGCGTGGTCGGCAAGTTCGTCGAGTTCTTCGGCCCCGGCCTCGATTCCATGCCGCTGGCCGACCGCGCGACCATCGCCAACATGGCCCCCGAATACGGCGCCACCTGCGGCTTCTTCCCGGTGGACGAGGTGACGCTGGACTACCTGCGCCTCTCGGGCCGCGACGAGCACCGCATCAAGCTGGTGCGCGAGTACCACAAGGCCCAGGGCATGTGGCGCGACGCCACCACGCCCGACCCGGTCTTCACCGACACGCTGGAGCTCGACCTCGCCACCGTCGAGCCCTCGCTGGCCGGGCCGAAGCGCCCGCAGGACCGCATCGGGCTGGGCAACGTCGCCGCCTCCTTCCGGAAGGACCTCGCCGCCGGCGCCATGGGCGTGCCGGGCGAGCAGGCCGAGCTGCGCGTGCCGGTGGAGGGTGCCAATTTCGACCTCGGCCATGGCGACGTGGTGATCGCCGCCATCACGTCGTGCACCAACACCTCCAACCCCTATGTGCTGGTGGCCGCCGGGCTGGTGGCCCGCAAGGCGCGCGCCAAGGGGCTGAAGCCGAAGCCCTGGGTGAAGACCTCGCTGGCCCCCGGTTCCCAGGTGGTGACGGACTACCTGGACAGCGCCGGGCTGCAGGCCGACCTCGACGCGCTGGGCTTCCAGACCGTGGGCTATGGCTGCACCACCTGCATCGGCAATTCCGGCCCGCTGCCGGAGCCGATGGTGAACGCCATCGAGGACAACAAGCTGGTCGTCTCCGGCGTGCTGTCGGGCAACCGCAACTTCGAGGGCCGCGTGCACGCCAACGTGCGCGCCAACTACCTGGCCTCGCCGCCGCTGGTGGTGGCCTACGCGCTGGCCGGCTCCACCAAGCTGGACCTGACGACGGAGGCGCTCGGCACCGGCAGCGACGGGCAGCCGGTGTACCTGAAGGACATCTGGCCGACGCAGCAGGAGGTCGTCTCCATCGTCCACGGCAACGTGACGCCGGAGATGTTCACCACCCGCTACGGCAACGTGTTCAAGGGCACGTCGCAGTGGCAGGCCATCCAGGTGGATGCCGGCAGCGACACCTATCGCTGGAACGGCGGCTCCACCTACGTGCAGAACCCGCCGTATTTCGAGGGCATGACGATGGAGACGCACGCGCTCTCCTCCATCCGCCGGGCGCGCATCCTGGGCCTGCTGGGCGACAACATCACCACCGACCACATCTCGCCCGCCGGCAACATCCGCAAGGTCAGCCCGGCCGGCGAATACCTGCTGGAGCACCAGGTCCGGCCCTTCGACTTCAACTCCTACGGCGCCCGCCGCGGCAACCACGAAGTGATGATGCGCGGCACCTTCGCCAACATCCGCATCAAGAACGAGATGGTGCCGGGCGTGGAGGGCGGCATCTCGAAGCACTACCCCTCGGGCGACGTGGCGCCGATCTACGACGTGGCGATGCGCTACAAGGCCGAGGGCGTGCCGCTGGTGGTGTTCGGCGGCAAGGAATACGGCATGGGCTCCTCCCGCGACTGGGCGGCGAAGGGCACCTTCCTGCTGGGCATCAAGGCGGTGATCGCCGAGAGCTTCGAGCGCATCCACCGCTCCAACCTCGTGGGCATGGGCGTGCTGCCGCTGGTGTTCCGCGAGGGCGAGACGCGCCAGACCCTGGGCCTGCGCGGCGACGAGCTGGTGGACATCCTGGGCATCGAGGAGCTGCGCCCGCGCATGGAGCTGGAGCTGGCCATCACCCGCGCCGACGGCACCACGGTCCGCACCGGCGTGGTCTGCCGCGTGGATACGGCGGATGAGGTCGAGTACTACCGCAACGGCGGCATCCTGCACTACGTGCTGCGCGGCATGGCGCGCGCGGCCTGACGGCCGCCCCACCGCAGTTTTCCGCCGGCGCTGCGCTTGGCGGAAAACCGCGGCGGGGACCCCGTTCCTGGCGCCGGTCCTCCTCACGTGGCTCATCCTGCCGTGGCAAAGCCACGGCAGGGCACCGCAGGGCCGCTGCCCATCGCGCACGAAAAAAGGGGCCCGAGGGCCCCTTTGTCATGTCCGGCGCGACCTTCGTGCAAAGGCCGCTCCGGTGCCCTGCCGTGGCTTTGCCACGGCAGGATGAACGACCCTCGGAAGGCCAAGCCCCAACGGGGCCCCCGCGGCGCTTTTCCCGCGACGCGCAGCGCCGCGGGAAAAGTGGCGTGGGGATCAATCCCTGGTG
>JBEQBS010000119.1:0-8619 GCA_041639675.1 Rubritepida sp.
CCTCAGTACCGTCCCAAGGATTCGTATCCCCCGCCGTGACCCGCTCTGGACGGCCGACTACGGGAAACGTTTCGCGAAAATTCTTCACCAGCCATGCCGCCAAGCGGATGGACACCTCGCTCGGATCCTGGTCATAGGAACGCCGGATCCCAAGAAGCCTTCTGATGCTCCATAAAAGCGGAGGGTCAATTTGCGCGTTGTGTACAAGTCTGCCCTGATAGCGCTCGAAGTCGCAGATCAGACCTGCAGCCTGCCAGTTCCTCCGTCGCTCGTCGGTAAGTTTCGTCGATCGCAGCCGGCGCGCAACGAGCGGCAGGATCGCTTCGCAGGCCCGGCGCTGAATAAGCGACGATAGTAGCTCCTCTTCAGGTCGGGCATGCATACGGGGAAACCGCATGAGCCACTCGGCGGCCAATCGGTCCACCAAATCGGCATGTGCCTTTCTCCCATCCTGCAGAAATTCATGGAGCCCCATGATGATCTCCCTGCGCCTGCGCAGGGCCGGCTCGACAAGAAGCCTGCCGTATTCCAGGCTGGCGCGCTACCTGGACGCGGTGGAGTTCCCCGTGCTGGCCGCGAACATCGAGGCGGCGGAGGAGCCGCTGCTGGCCGGCCGGCTGCGGCCGACCGTGACCTTCCGCTCCGGCGCCGCGCGGCTGGTGGTGGCGGGGCTGGTGACGCCGGATACGCCGAGCCTGTCCTCGCCCGGCCCCAACCTGCGCTTCACCGACCCCGCGGAGGCCGCCGCCCGCGCGGTGTGGGAGGCGCGGCGCGAGGGTCCGGCGACGGTGGTGGTGCTGTCGCACCTGGGCATCGCGGCGGATCGCCGGCTGGCGGCCGCGGTGGCGGGGCTGGACGTGATCCTGGGCGGGCACAGCCACACGCTGGTGGCCCCGCCGGAGGTGGTGGCCGGCCCGGACCGCCCGGTGCTGCTGGCCCAGGCCGGCGCCTTCGGCCGCTGGCTGGGCCGGCTGGACCTGGAGCTGGACGCGCAGGGCCGGGTGGCGGCGCATGCGGGTGCCACGCGCGAGCTGACGATGGACGTGCCGGAGGACCCGGAGGCGGCGGCGCTGGTGGCGGAACTGGCCGCGCCGCTGGCGGCGCTGCGCGCGCGCCCGGCCTTCACCCTGCCTGCCGCCCTGCCCAATGCCGGCTGCGGCAGCGCCCCCTGCGCGCTGGGCGAGGCGGTGGCGGAAGCCATGCGCGTGGCGATGCGCGCCGAGATCGGCTGGCAGAATGCGGGCGGCCTGCGCGCCGGCCTGCCGGAGGGCCAGGTGAACTGGGGCGACGTGCTGACGACGCTGCCCTTCTCCAACACCGTGGTGCGGCTCACGCTGCGCGGCGGCGCGGTGCTGGCGGCGCTGGAGCACGGGCTGGCGCGGCGCGGCGGCGGCTTCCCGCAGCTGGCAGGGCTGCGTCTTGCCGGCGATGGGGCGCGGCCGGAGGTGCGCGACGCGGCCGGCGACTGGCGGCCGCTGGAGCCGGAACGCGCCTATACCGTGGCGACCAACGACTTCCTGCGGCGCGGCGGCGATGGCTACGCCATGTTCCGCGAGCCGCTGGAGGCGCTGGAGGATGGCCCGCCGGTGGAGGAGGCGGTGGTGCGGTGGCTGGCGCGGTGAGGCTGCGGGACCGCGAGCGTGCGGCATCCGGACAGCCGGGCGCGCACGGCGCGCCCCGCCGCCGTCACCGCCGCGGCAGGAACCCCATCGCCGCCTTTGTTTCCGCGAGGATCGGCAGCGCGATCGCCTCCGCCTTCTCCGCCCCGCGGCGCAGCGCGGCGTCCAGCGCGTCGGTGTCGGCCAGCAGGCGCGCCATCTCGGCGCGGATGGGAGAGAGATGCGCCACCAGCGCATCGGCCAGCACCGGCTTGAACTGGCCGAAGCCCTGGCCGGCATGCGCGGCCAGCACCTGGGCCGGCTCACGCCCCGTGATGGCGGCGAGGATGCCGACCAGGTTGCGCGCCTCCGGGCGCTGCTCCAGCGCGGCCATGCTTTCGGGCAGCGGCTCGGGGTCGGTCTTCGCGCGCTTGATCTTGTTGGCGATCTCGTCGTCGGAATCGTTCAGGTTGATGCGCGCCTGGTCCGAGGGGTCGGACTTGCTCATCTTCTTCGTCCCATCCCGCAGCGACATGACGCGCGCCGCGGTGGTGCCGATGAAGGGCTCGATGCGCGGGAAGAGCGCCACGCCGTAGTCGTGGTTGAACTTCTGCGCGATGTCGTTCGCCAGCTCCAGGTGCTGCTTCTGGTCGTCGCCCACCGGGACCGAGGTGGCCTTGTAGAGCAGGATGTCGGCC
The DNA here is from genome assembly GCA_041639675.1 of Rubritepida sp. GTDB lineage: Bacteria > Pseudomonadota > Alphaproteobacteria > Acetobacterales > Acetobacteraceae > Roseococcus. The sequence goes on from JBEQBS010000119.1 coordinate 2,297, forward strand.
GCCATCAGGTTGGGATAGACGTAGAGGCCGGAGGACATGGCCTCGGCGTTCTTGCCGGCCTTGTCCTTGAACTGCGTCATCCGGTTCAGCCAGCCCAGCCGCGCCACGCAGTTGAACAGCCAGCCCAGCTCGGCATGGGCCGGCACGTGGGACTGCACGAACAGGATGCACCGCTCGGGGTCCAGCCCGCAGGCGAGCAGGGCGGCCGCCATCTCGCGCGTCTGGCGCAGCAGGTCCGCGGGCTTCTGGAACTGGGTGACGGCGTGCAGGTCCACCACGCAATACAGGCAATCATGCGTGTCCTGCATCGGCACCCAGTTGCGGATGGCGCCGAGGTAGTTGCCCAGGGTGGGGACGCCGGAGGGCTGGATGCCGGAGAAGACGCGCTGCTGCATGGGCGCGGGCTTCGCGCGCCGCGCCGCGCCGGTCAAGCCCGGCGGAGGCGCCGCACCAGGCTGCGCACGTCCATCCCGCCCGACGCCTGCGCCGCCGCGAAATACGCCGCCCCGCCCATGGCGCAGACCACCGCCAGCCGCCACACCCCGTCCCACCCCGCGCCGGGCGCCAGCAGCCGGTCCAGCCCCAGCAGCACGCCGACCATGACGGCCGCCGCCAGCGCCAGCCGCGGCAGCCGCCGCCGCAAGGCGCGATCCGCCACGAAGCGCCCGCGCCGGGCCAACAGCCAGGCCAGCAAGGCGGTGTTGGCCCAGGCGGAGAGCGAGGTCGCCAGCGCCACGCCCACATGCCCCAGCGGCCCCATCAACAGCAGGTTCAGCCCCAGCGACAGCGCGAGGCAGAAGACGCCCACCTTCACCGGCGTTCCCGTGTCGCCGCGGGCGAAGAAGCCGGGCAGGAACACCTTCACCAGCACGAAGGCCGGCAGGCCGAAGGCGTAGGCCACCAGCGCCAGCGCCGTGGCGCGCGCCTCCGCCTCGCCGAAGGCGCCGCGCTGGAACAGCGCCTGCAGGATCGGCAGCGCCAGCACGGCCAGGGCCAGCGCCGCCGGCACCGCCAGCGCCAGCGCCACCTCCAGCGCCCGGTTCATCGAGCGGTGTGCCGAGAGCGGCTGCGCCGAGGAGATCTGCCGCGCCAGGATGGGCAGCAGCGCGGTGGCCACCGCCGCGCCTATCACCCCCAGCGGCAGCTGCGCCACGCGGTCGGCGTAGTAGAGGAAGGACACGGCGCCGGAGGGCAGGAAGGAGGCGATGATGACGTCCATCGCCAGGTTCAGCTGCACGACGCCCGCGCCGATCAGCCCCGGCCCCATCCTCCGCAGCACCTGCCGCGCCTCCGGCGTCAGCCGCGGCAGCCGCAGCGGGTTCACCGGCATGCCCGCCGCCCTGGCCGCCCACAGCACGAACAGCAGCTGCACCACGCCCGACGCCGTGACGCCCCAGGCCAGCGCATGCGCGGGCGTGGGCGTGACCGGCGCCAGCACCCACAGCGCCGCGACGGAGAGGATGTTGAAGAAGATCGGCGCCGCCGCGGCCGCCGCGAAGCGCCCCAGCCCGTTCAGCACGCCCGAGACCAGCGCGGTGAGGCAGATCAGCAGCAGATAGGGCAGGGTGATCCGCGCCAGCTCCACCGCCAGCGCGGCCTTCTGTGCGCCGAAGCCCGGCGCCAGCAGCGCGATGAGCTGCGGCATCAGCAGCAGCCCCAGCCCGGTCAGCAGCGCCAGCCACAGCGCCAGCAGCGTGGCCATGCGCTCGGCCAGCTCGCGCGCCGCCTGCGGGCCGCGCGTGGCCAGCAGCGCGGCGAAGGCGGGCACGAAGGCGGCGTTGAAGGCGCCCTCGCCGAAGAAGCGGCGGAACAGGTTGGGCAGCTTCAGCGCCACGAAGAAGGCATCCGCCAGCGGGCCGGCGCCCAGCTTGGCGGCAATCAGCATGTCGCGCAGGAAACCCAGGATGCGGCTGGCCATGGTCCAGCCGCCGACGGTGGCGATGGCGCGGAACACGGCGCGTCAGGCCTTCGCGGCGGCTTCCCGCATGGTGCTGGCCACGGCGCCGCCGCCGGGCGGGGCGGCGGGGCTCAGCGCCTCCAGCAGCGCCAGGCGCAGCGGCGCCAGCTTGCGCTCATTCTCCACCTTCAGGCCGAACACGTCCTTCACATAGAAGACGTCCACCGCGCGCACGCCATAGGTGGTGATGTGGGCGGAGGCGATCTGCAACCCGTGCTCGGAAATGGCGCCCGTCACGTCATGCAGCAGGCCCGGGCGGTCGCGGCCATTCACCTCGATCACGGTGTGGGTGTTGCTCGCGTGGTTGTCCACCACCACGCGCGGCGGCACCGTCACCGCGGCGAGGCGCGCCGGCTCGCGCCGCACCTTGGCGATCTCGGCCTCCAGCCGCAGGTGGCCGCTCAGCGCCTGTTCGATCAGCACCGAGAGGCGGGCCAGGCGGTGCGGCGCGTCGAAGGCGCCGCCCTGGCTGTCCTGCACCCAGAAGGTGTCCAGCGCCATGCCGTTGGTCAGCGTGTGGATGCGCGCATCCACGATGCTCGCACCCGCCACCGCCAGCGCGCCGGAGATGCGCGAGAACAGCCCCGGATGGTCGGCGGCATAGACCGTCACCTCCGTCACCGCGCGGTCCGCCAATACGCGGGAACGCACGGTAAGCGGCGCCTGCGTGCCCTCGGCCTCGCGGATGATGCCGGCATGGCGCGCATGCGTCTCGGCATCGAAGGAGAGCCAGTAGCCGGGATAGCCCAGGCCCAGGAAGCGCTCCGCCTCCTCCTTCGTGAAGGCGGGCAGCATGGCGCTGGCGGCCTCCTTGGCGCGGGCCACGCGCACGTCGCGCTCGGGCACCGTCATGCCGCCGGCCAGCACCTCGGAGACGCGCCAGTACACCTCGCGCAGCAGCGTCGCCTTCCAGGCGTTCCACACGCGCGGGCCGACGGCGCGCATGTCCGCCACCGTCAGCACCAGCAGCAGGCGCAGGCGCTCGGGCGACTGCACCTGGTCGGCGATGTCGAGGATGGTCTTGGGGTCCTCGATGTCGCGCTTGAAGGCGGTGTGGCTCACCAGCAGGTGGTGCAGCACCAGCCAGGAGACGGTTTCCGTCTCCTCCGCGCTCATGCCCAGGCGCGGGCAGATCTCCTGGGCGAGGCGCGCGCCGATCTCGCTGTGGTCGCCGCCGCGGCCCTTGGCGATGTCGTGCAGCAGCGCGGCGACGTAGAGCGCGCGGCGGGATTGCAGCTGCCCCGCCAGCTCGGTCGCCACCGGCGCGATCTCGCCCAGGGCGCCGCTCTCGATGCCCTGCAGCACGCCGATGGCCTCGATCGTGTGCTCGTCCACGGTGAAGACGTGGTAGGTGTCGAACTGCATCAGCCCGGTGATGCGCTGCCATTCCGGGATGAAGCGCGGCAGGAAGCCCACCTCGTTCAGCAGGCGCAGCCACTTCGCCGCGTCCCTGCCCATCAGCAGGTCAATGAAGATGCGGTTCGCCTCGTCATCCCCGCGCAGCGCCTCGGCGCGGCGGGAATGGCGGATCATGGCGCGGATGGCCAGCGGGTGGATGTCCAGCGCCCGGTCCCGCGCGGCCTTGACGATGCGCAGCATGAGGACAGGTTCGCGGGAGAAGTCGCGGTCCGGCGGGGCGGCCACCAGCTTGCCGTCGGCGAAGGCCAGGCCCATGGCGGCGATGCCGGCATCGCCCTCGCGCCGCCGCGCCGGCGGGCCCAGCGCGGCGCGCTCGATCGCCGGCTCCAGCACGCGGGACAGGCGGGCCACGTCGCGCACCGTGAGGAAGAGGTGCTTCATCAGCCGCTCGGTGCCGTCCTGCGTGCCGTGGCGGGTGTAGCCCATGCGCGCGGCGATGACGGGCTGGAGGTCGAAGGTCAGGCGCTCCTCGGCGCGGCCGGTGACGTAGTGCAGGTGGAAGCGCAGCGTCCACAGGAAGTCCCAGGCGCGGCGCACCGCGCGCGCCTCCGCCTCGTTCAGCAGGCCGCCGCCAGGCGCGTCGGGCCCCACCAGCTCGGGCATCTTCTGCACGCCGAAGGCGTAGCGCGCGAGCCAGTAGAGCGTCTGCAGGTCCCGCAGCCCGCCGCGGCCTTCCTTGACGTGCGGCTCCACCAGGAAGGGGCTCTCGCCGTAGCGCGCGTGGCGGGCCTGACGCTCGGCGCGCTTGGCGGCGAGGAAGGGCGCCAGGCCGCCCTTCTGGCGCATGCGGTTGAACTCGGCCTGGAACTGCGTGAAGGGCGCGGGGTCGCCGGCCAGGAAGCGCGCATCCACCAGCGCGGTCATCACCGTGACGTCCTTCGCCGCCTCGGCCAGGCATTCCTTCACGCTGCGGGTGGCGTGGCCCACCTTCAGCCCGCAATCCCACAGCAGGTAGAGCAGGAACTCGACGAGGCGGCGCGTGCGCGGCCCGGGATCCTTGTGGGAGAGGAAGAGCAGGTCAATGTCGCTGTGCGGGGCCAGCACGCCGCGGCCATAGCCGCCGGTGGCCACCAACGCGAAGTCCAGCCCCGGCCCGCCGCGGGCGCTGGGCACCATCAGCGCGGCATAGCCCTGGATGGCTCCCATCACCTGGTCCATCCGCGCCGAAAGCCGGCGCGCCGCGCCCAGCCCGCCGGTCTCGCGCGCCTCGAAGATGCGTTGCACCTCCGCCTGCACCCGGCCGAGCTCGCGGCGCAGCAGCGCCAGCGCCTGTTCGCGCGGCAGGGGCTGGCCGCCGGGGGCCAGGTTCAGCTCGACATCGGCGGGCTCCGCCGCGACCATCCTCATGACACGGCAGACTAGGGTGTCGCGCGCGACTCCGCCAGTTGGGTCATTCCCCGACCAGCAGCGACCGCAGGTTGCACAAGGCGGCATGCGCCTCGCGCGGGCTCAGCGCGTCGGGGTCCAGCGCGGCCAGCGCCGCCAGGGCCGGGTGCGGCGGCGGGGCGGGGGCGAAGAGGGGCATCTCCGCCACCAGCGGGTCGGCGCCTTCCTCGGCGCGGGCCTCCAGCGCGGCCAGCACCGCGGCGGCGCGCTTCAGCACCGGGGCGGGCACGCCGGCCAGCTTCGCCACATGCACGCCCCAGGATTTCTCGGCCGCGCCCTCGCCGACCTCGTGGCGGAACACCACCTCGCCGCGCCATTCGCGCACCTCCATGCGCGCCAGCCGCAGCTCGGGCAGGCGGCCGGCCAGTTTGGTCAGCTCGTGGAAATGCGTGGCGAAGAGGGTGCGGGCGCGGATGCGGTCATGCAGCGCCTCCAGCACCGCGGTGGCGATGGCCAGCCCGTCCCAGGTGGCGGTGCCGCGCCCCACCTCGTCCAGCACCACCAGGGAGCGCGGGCCGGCGAGGTTGAGGATGGCGGCCGTCTCGCTCATCTCCACCATGAAGGTGGAGCGCCCGCCGGCCAGGTCGTCCGCGGCGCCGACGCGCGAGAAGAGGCGGTCCACCAGGCCCAGCCGCGCTTCCTCCGCCGGCAGGAACAGCCCGGCCTGGGCCATGACGGCGAAGAGCGCGTTCTGCCGCAGGAAGGTGCTCTTGCCCGCCATGTTCGGCCCCGTCAGCAGGCACAGGCGGCGGCCGGGCGAGAGGTCGCAGCCATTGGGCACGAAGGCGGGGCCGCGGGCGCGGCGCAGCGCCGCCTCCACCACCGGGTGGCGGCCGGCCTGGATGGCGAAGTCCGGCCGCTCCGTCACCTCCGGCCGGCACCACCGGCCTTCGGTGGCGAGCTCGGCATTGGCGGCCACCACGTCCAGCGCGGCCATGGCGGCGGCTGCTTCGGCGATGGCGGCGCCATCCTCCAGGATCAGGCGGCGCAGATGGGCGATCACCAGGCGCTCGCGCCTTGCCGCCTCCTCGCCGGCCTCGGACAGGCGGCGGTCGAGGTCGGCGAGCGCCGGGCAGGTGAAGCGGTGGGCGTTCGCCATGCTCTGGCGATGGATCGGGGCAAGGTGCTCCGCCACGCGGGGCGCCTGCCGCAGCAGCTTCTCGCCCGCCGCCGCCGGCACCTCGGCCAGGAAGCCGAGCTGCTGGTGGTGGCGCACCTTCAGCGAGGCCACGCCCCAGCCCTGGGCCAGCTCCATCTGCATCGCCGCGATGGCCCCGCGCGCGCCGTCGCGCAGGCGCGTCAGCGCGTCGAGCTCGCCGTCATAGCCGGGGGCGATGGTGCCGCCATCCTCCAGCCGGGCGGGCAGGGCTTCGGCCAGGGCGCGCGTGAGTTCATGCGCCAGCTCGGGCAGGGTGGCGGGGGCGGGCAGGGCGGTGCCGCGCGCGGCATCCGCAAGCGCGGCGGCGCGGGCGAGCCCGTCGCGAATGGCACCGAGGTCGCGCGGGGCGAAGCGTTCCAGCGAGAGGCGGGCCAGGGCGCGCGCCATGTCGGGCGCGCCCTT
>JBEQBS010000120.1:0-8618 GCA_041639675.1 Rubritepida sp.
GGTGTTCAGCGCCGGGCCGGCCAGCAGCAGCGGCCGCTTCGCGATGGCGAGGAAGGCGGCGAGTTCCGTGGCGTCCACCGCCTCGGGCGGCGGTTCCGGGGGCCCCGGGCGGGGCTGGGCCTCGGCCTCCAGCACGTCGGTCGGCAGGGAGAGGTGGACGGGGCCGGGGCGGCCGGCGCGGGCCAGGCGGATGAGGCGCGCGACCTCCGCCGGCAGCGACGCGGCGTCGCGGACCAGCGCCGCCTCCTTGCACAGAGGCGCGGCCAGCGCGACCTGCGGCGTTTCCTGGAAGGCGCCCAGGCCGAGCTCGGCCAGCGGCGCATGGCCGGAGAGCAGCAGCACCGGGGTTTCGGACGCCAGCGCCGTGGGCAGGGCGGCGCAGGCATTGGTGTGGCCCTGCCCGCCCGTCACCAGCGCCACGCCGGGCTGCCCCGTCAGCCGCGCCCAGGCATCGGCCATGTGCACCGCCGCGGCCTCGTGGCGGACATGGATGATCTCGATGCCGCGCCCGAAGGCGGCGTCGTAGACCGGCATGATGTGGTTGCCGGAGAGCGAGAAGACGCGCGTGACGCCATGGGCTTCGAGGGCCGACCACAGCAGGTCGGCGCCGCGGGTGCGGGTGGGGGCATGGGCGTCGGGCATGGGGTGGAGCCTGCCCCGGTCTTGTACAAGACTCAAGCCCGGGGCAGCATCCGGCCCATGAGGGTGCGCATCCAACGCGACGGCGGCATGGCGGAATACGGCGTGGAGGCCCGCGCCAGCCAGACGGTGCTGGACGTGGTGACGGAGATCCAGCGCGAGCACGCGCCGGACCTGGCCTATCGCTTCGCCTGCCGGGTGGGCATGTGCGGCTCCTGCGCCATGGAGGTGAATGGCGTGGCGCGCTGGACCTGCCGCACGCATGTCTCGCGCGTCGTCGGCGCCGAGGGGGTGCTGGTGCTGCGGCCGCTGGCGAACCTGCCGGTGGTGCGGGACCTGGTGACGGACATGGCGCCCTTCTTCGAGAAATGGGCCAGGGCGGGCGGGCGCTTCGTGCCCGCGGATGGGGTGGTGCCGGCGGAGTTCGCCACGGTGCCGCCGGCCTCGCCGAAGCGGCAGGCGGCGGATGCGGGCATCGAATGCATCGGCTGCGGGGTGTGCCATGCCTCCTGCGACATCGTGTCGTGGAACCCCGACTACCTCGGGCCGGCGGCGCTCAACCGCGCCTGGACGCTGGTGAACGACGTGCGCGACGGCGACCGCAAGGGGCGGCTGGCGGCGGTGGCCGGCGATGCGGGGTGCCATTCCTGCCACTCCACGCAGGGCTGCACGGAGCGCTGCCCGAAGGGGCTGGACCCCTCGGGGGCCATCGCGGGGCTGAAGCGGTCCATCTTCTGGGGGCTGGCATGAGGCTCTGGGCGATCCAGCGCGTCACCGCCGCCTTCCTGGCGCTGGCGGTGGCGGTGCACCTGGCCACCATCCTCTATGCCGTGCGCGGCGGGCTGTCCGCCGCCGAGATCCTGGGGCGCATCCAGGGCAATGCGGCCTGGCTGCTGTTCTACGCGGCCTTCGCCCTGGCGGCGGGGCTGCATGGCGCCATCGGGCTGCGGGCGGTGGCCGCCGAATGGCTGGGCTGGCGCGGGCGCGGCTGGGATGCGGCCTGGCTGGGCATCGGGCTGCTGACGGCGGGCTTCGGCATCCGCGCCGCCTGGGGGCTGTTCGGTGCGTGACCGGCGGCACCCGGCGTACTGGGGCTTCGTGCTGCACCGCGCCTCGGGCGTGGCGCTGGCGCTGTTCCTGCCGGCGCATTTCTGGGCGCTGGGCCAGGCGGTGCAGGGCGCGGCGGCGCTGGAGGGCTTCCTGCGGCTGACGGACCATCCGCTGTTCACGTTCGCCGAATGGGGGCTGGTGGTGCTGCTGGCGCTGCACCTGGCGGGCGGGCTGCGGGTGATGGCGCTGGAATTCCTGGGCTGGCGGCACCGGCAGAAGGACCTGGTGGCGGCCTCGGCCGGCTTCGCCTTCGGCATCGGCGTGATGGCGCTGCTGCATGCTGGCTGAGGCCCTGATCCTTTCGGCCGCCTGCTTCGTGGCGGCCTTCTGCGCCGGCATGGCGGGCTTCGCCTTCGTGCTGGTCGGCGCCGGCATCCTGCTGCACCTGCTGCCGCCGGCCACCACGGCGCCGGTGCTGGTGATGGGATCCTTCCTCGTGCAGGCGCTGGCGCTGCGCGCGGTGTGGTGGCACGTGGACTGGGGGCGGCTGCGGCGCTTCGTGCTGTGGGCCCTGCCGGGCCTGCCCTTGGGCGTCTGGCTGCTGGCCAGCGTGCCGGCGCGGCCGATGACGGCGGGGGTGGGCCTGCTGCTGGTGGTCTATGCCGGCTGGATGCTGGCGCGCATCGGGCTGCGGCTGCCGGCGCCGCGCATCGCCGGCGGGCGCGCGGCGGATGCGGGGGTGGCGCTGGCCTCGGGCGTGCTGGGGGGCATCGGCGGCTATGTCGGCGCGCTGCCCGGCATGTGGGCGGATGCCCAAGGCTGGACCAAGGAGGAGACGCGGGGGCTGCTGCAGCCCTTCATCGTCGCCATGCAGGGCCTCACCCTGCCCTTCCTGGCCTGGGGCGGCTTCTTCACGCGCGAGGCGCTGGTGCTGACCGCCTGGGCGATGCCGGCGATGGTGGCGGGGATGCTGCTGGGGCTGCGCGCCTTCCACGTGCTGCCGCAGGGCGGGTTCCGGCTGGCGCTGCTGGCCTTGCTGCTGGCCTCGGGGATTTCGCTGCTCGTCTGAGGGAGGGAATGCGATGCTGCATGTCGCGATGGATGCGGTGGAGGAGGTGGCGAAGCTCCTCTACATCCGCGCGCTGAAGGTGCTGCCCGAGGACGTGAAGCAGGGCTTCGCGCGGCTGGATGCGGCGGAGACCGACCCGCTGGCGCGCTCCGTGCTGGCCACCATGATCGAGAACATCGCGGTGGCGGAGCGCACGGACAACCTGCTGTGCCAGGACACGGGCATCCCGATCTTCGACGTGTCCATCGGGCGCGGGGTGGCGGTGGATGGCTGGGCGATGGTGCAGGCCATCCGGCGCGGGACGGAGCGCGCGACGCGCGAGCACCCGCTGCGCTCCTCCGTGGTGCATCCGCTGACGCGCCGGAACAACCACACCTCCTGCGGCATCGGCGTGCCGGTGGTGAACATCGCCTTCACGGAGGAGGTGGGCGTGCTGGAGATCGGCATGGTGCCCAAGGGCTCGGGGAGCGAGAACGGGTCCTTCCTGGCGATGCTGATCCCGGCGGATGGCGTGGCGGGGATCAAGCGCTTCGTGGTGGATGCGGCGATCAGGGCCGGCGGCAAGGTCTGCCCGCCCACCATCCTGGGCGTCGGGATGGGCGGCACGAGCGACCTGTGCATGCACCTGGCCAAGGTGGCGGCGACGCGGCCGCTGGGCACGCGCTGCGCGGACGAACACGGCGCGGCGCTGGAGGCGGAGCTGGCGGAGGCGGTGAACGCGCTGGGTATCGGCCCGCAGGGGCTGGGCGGCGATTCCACGGCGTTTGCCGTGCATGTGGAGCTGGCGCACACGCACATCACCATGAATCCGGTGGCGGTGAACGTGCAGTGCCATTCGGCGCGGCGCGCGCGGGCGCGCTTCACCCAGGCGGGCGTGGAGATCGGCGCATGACCCACCACGTGCTGCGCATGCCGGCCGATGAGGCGCAGGTCCGCGCGCTGCGCGCCGGCGATACGGTGACGCTGGAGGACACGCTGTTCGGCATCCGCGACGCGACGCAGATCGCCATGTTCGACGGCGGCCGCCGCACCCGCTTCGACCTGCGCGGCCACGCCGTCATCCACACCGCGCCCAACGTGCGGAAGGTGGAGCGCAGCGCCACCAACCAGGCCGGCTACGAGGCCGTGTGCATCGGCACCACGACCAGCGACCGAATGGAGCGCTTCACCCGGCCCCTGATGGAGCGCGAGGGCGTGCGCCTCGTCATCGGCAAGGGCGGGCTGCGCGAGGATTCGCAGCGCGCCTTCGCCGAGCTGGGCGGCGCCTACCTCGCCGTGATCGGCGGCGCGGCGGCGCTGGAGACCACCTGGATCACCGCCATCGAGGACGTGGACCTGGACGACCTCAACCCCGAAAGTCTGTGGCGCTTCGCCATCCAGGGCTTCGGGCCGCTGATCGTCGGCATGGACGCGCATGGCGGCAGCCTCTACCGCGGCGTGCAGGACGCGGTGGCGGCGCGGCGCGCGGCGGTGCTGGCGGCGATGGGCGTCTCGCCGTGACGCTGGAGCGCATCACGACCGACATCCTGGTGCTGGGTTCCGGCGGCGCCGGGCTGCTGGGCGCGCTGCACGCCAAGGCGGCGAACCCGGCGCTGGACGTGACCATCGCGGTCAAGGGCCTGCTGGGGAAGTCCGGCTGCACGCGCATGGTGCAGGGCGGCTACAACGTGGCGCTGGCCGAGGGTGATTCCGCCGAACGCCACTTCATGGACACGCTGGACGGCGGCAAGTGGCTGAACGACCAGGACCTGGCCTGGGAACTCGTCACCGGCGCGCAGCGCCGCATCCGCGAGCTGGAGAACCGCTGGGGCTGCTTCTTCGACCGCAACCCGGATGGCACCATCCACCAGAAGGCCTTCGCCGGCCAGACCTTCGACCGCACCGTCCACAAGGGCGACCTGACGGGCATCGAGATCATCTCGCGCCTCGCCGAGCAGGCCTGGAGCGCGGGGATCAACCGGCTGGAGGAGCACCGGGCGCTGGCGCTGCTGCCGACGCGCGACGGGTCGCGCCTGGCCGGGGTGCTGCTGCTGGACATCCGCGGCGGCGGCTTCCTGCTGGTGCAGGCGCGCGCGGTGCTGCTGGCGACCGGGGGCGGGCCGTCCATGTATCGCTACCACACCCCCTCGGGCGACAAGTCCTGCGACGGCATGGCGATGGCGCTGCGCGCCGGCCTGCGCCTGCGCGACATGGAGATGGTGCAGTTCCACCCGACCGGCGTGCTGGCCGGGCCGGGCACGCGGATGAGCGGCACCATCATCGAGGAAGGGCTGCGGGGTGCGGGGGGATACCTGCTCAACGGCCAGGGCGAGCGCTTCATGCACCGCTACGACCCCCGCGGCGAGCGCGCGACGCGCGACATCGTCAGCCGCTCCATGGAGCGCGAGATCCAGGCCGGGCGCGTGAACGAGGCCGGCTGGCTGTGGATCGAGATGGGGCACCTGGGCCCGGAGAACGTCCGCCGGCAATTCAAGGGCATGGTGGAGCGCTGCGCCGACATGGGCTTCGACCTGGCGGGCGGGCGCGTGCCCGTGGTGCCCACCGCCCACTACATGATGGGCGGGGTGGAGTTCGCCGCCGATGGCCGCACCGCCCTGCCCGGCCTCTTCGCGGCCGGCGAGGATACGGGCGGCGTGCATGGTGCCAACCGGCTGGGCGGCAATGGCGTGGCCAACAGCACCGTCTTCGGCGGGCTGGCGGGCGATGCGATGGCGCGCGACCCCGGCGGCATCGAGGAGCCCTGCCCTGCGGCGCTGGAGGCCGCGCTGGCCGGCGCCCAGGCGCCCTTCGCCGCGCCGCCCGCCCCGCTCGGCCCGCTGCGGGACCGGCTGGCGGCCCTGAGGTGGGAGGATGCCGGCATCCTGCGCGACGGCGCCCGGCTGCGACGCGCCGCCGACGGGCTGGAGGCGCTGGCCGATGAGCTGCGCGGCACCGGCGTGGCGGATGGGCGGCGCGGCTTCAACCTCTCCTGGGCCGACTGGCTGAACCTGGATTCGCTGCTGCTGGTCAGCCGGGCCATCGTCCTGGCGGCGCTGGCGCGCAAGGAATCGCGCGGGGCGCATTGGCGGGAGGACTTTCCGGAGACGGCGCCCGATGCCGATGGGCTGCGCTTCACGCGCGTGCGGATGGAAGGCGGCGCGCTGCGCCAGGGCTGGGGCGAGGTGCGCTTCACCCGGCTGCGGCCCGGCGAGAGCCTGTTAGCGGGGCATTAACCGGCATGGCCGATGCTGCCGGCCATGTCCCCCGACGAGGCCCTCTTCGCCCGGCTGCTGGAAGCCCCTGCCCTGCCCCTGCCGCCGCACCGCGCGGCGGGCCTGGCCGAGTCGGCCGAGGCGCTGGCCGCCAGCATCCGCGACGGCACGGATGCGCTGCGGGAGGCATCCGCCGCCATGGCCGCGCTGCGCGCCGGCCGCCGCGGCGCGACGGAGCGCCTGGCCGCCACCCTGGCGCGGCTGGAGCTGGCGATGGCGCTCCAGGCCCGGCGCACCCGCGCCTTCATGGAACTGGCCGCCGCGACGCCCGCCTGAGCGGCGCTACACCGCCAGCCTGATGCCCGGCCGGTGGACCCGCACGGCGGATTCCGCGTGCAGGATCTCGCCGATCGCCTGGCGCAGCAGGCGGATGTCGCGGATGCGGCCGAAGCTGGGGCGGTGGAACAGCGCAACGTCGCGCGCATACTCGCCGCCCGCCACGCGGCGATAGGCCACCATGTCGTCCAGCAGCGCGCCCACCTGCACCGCCAGCTGCGGGATGAAGGAGACGCCCGATCCGGCGGCGATCATCTGGCGCAGCGTTTCCAGGCTGGCGGCCTGGAGGGCGGCGTCGCCCTCGCGCAGCCGCTGCGGGCAGAGGGCCAGGGTCTGGTCGCGCAGGCAATGGCCTTCGGACAGCAGGATCAGCTCGGCGGCCGGGATGTCCTGCGGGCGCACCTCCTCCACCTGGGCCAGCGCGTGGTCGCGCGGCACGGCGAGGGCGAATTCCTCGCGGAACAGGGGCAGCTCGGTCAGCTCGGCCTCCGTGACGGGGCCGGCGGCGAGCACGGCGTCCAGCTCGCCCTCCTCCAGCTGGCGGATCAGCGCGCGGGTCTGCCCCTCGGCCAGCAGCAGCTTCAATTGCGGGAAGCGGGCGCGCAGCGGCTTCAGCAGGAAGGGCACCAGATAGGGGCCGAGCGTGGCGATGACGCCCAGCCGCACCACGCCGGTCAACGGCTCGGCGCCGGTCTGCACCACCTCGAAGAGGCGCCTGGCTTCGGACAGGATGCGGCGCGCCTGGGCCACCACTTCCTCGCCGCGCGCTGTCACCAGCACGCCGCGCGGGCTGCGCTCGAAGATCTCCAGCCCCAGGAACTCCTCCAGCTTGCGGAGCTGGCCCGAAAGGGTGGGCTGGGAAACGCCGCAGGCCAGGGCGGCGCGGCCGAAATGCCGGTGCTCGGCGACGGCGGAGACGTATTCGAGGTCGCGGAGGGACAGGCCGGCGAGGTTCATGGGGCGGGAGGCTAACGAATTGACAGCGCCGCCGCGAGGGGCACCGATGCGCCCATGGCCATCCCAACCTTCGCCGAGGCGCTGCGCGTCTGGGCGCGCATCGGCTGCCTGAGCTTCGGCGGGCCGGCCGCGCAGATCGCGCTCATGCACCGCGAGGTGGTGGAGGGACGCCGCTGGGTGGGCGAGGCGCGGTTCCTCCATGCGCTGAACTTCTGCATGCTGCTGCCGGGGCCGGAGGCGATGCAGCTCGCCACCTACCTGGGCTGGCTGATGCATGGGGTGAAGGGCGGCGTGGCGGCCGGCTTGCTCTTCGTGCTGCCGGGTGCGCTGGTGATGCTGGTGCTGTCGCTGCTCTACGCCACGCTGGGGGGGGTGCCGCTGGTGGCGGCGCTGTTCCATGGCCTGGCCTGCGCCGTGCTGGTGCTGGTGGTGGAGGCGCTGGTGCGCGTCGCCCGCCGCGCCCTGAAGGGCCGCGCGGCCTGGGTGCTGGCCGGCGCGGCCTTCCTGGCGCTGTTCGTGGCGCACATCCCCTTCCCCTTCGTGGTGCTGGGCGCCGCCGTGCTGGGCTGGCTGCTGCCGCGCCACTTCGCGGCCTCGCGGCATGGCGGGGCCGGTTCGGGTGCGGATTCGGCGCTGGATGCGCTGCTGGCGGCGCAGCCGGGGCGAATCGCCGCCATGGCGGGTTCGGCGCGGCGGGCGGGGCTCGTCGCGCTCGTGCTGTGGCTCTGGCCGGTGGCGCTGCTGGCTGGCACGGGGGGCGTGCTGGCGGATGTGGCCTGGTTCTTCTCCAAGATGGCGGTCGTCACCTTCGGCGGCGCCTATGCCGTGCTGGCCTATGTGGCGCAGGAGGCGGTGGGGCATTACCGCTGGCTCTCCGCGCCCGAGATGCTGGCCGGCCTCGGCCTGGCCGAGACCACGCCCGGGCCGCTGATCCTGGTGCTGCAATTCGTGGGCTTCATGGCGGGCTGGCGCGAATCCGGGCTGGGCGGCGCGCTGGCGGCGTCGGCGCTGGTGCTGTGGGTGACGTTCCTGCCCTGCTTCGCCTGGATCTTCCTGGGCGCGCCCCATGTCGAGCGCCTGCACGACCACCCGAAGCTTTCCGGCGCGCTGGCGGCGGTGACGGCGGCGGTGGTGGGCGTGATCGCCAACCTGGCGCTGTGGTTCGCGCTGCGGGTGCTGTTCGGCAGCGTGGGCCGCATTCTGCCGGACTGGGTGACGCTGCGGTGGGATGCGCTGGCGCTGGCCGTGCTGGCGGCCCTGCTGCTGTTCGGACTGCGCTGGGGGGTGGTGCGGGTGCTGGGCGCCACCGCCCTGGCCGGGCTGGCGCTGGCGGCGGTGACGTGACGCCGCCGGGCCGCGCCGGCGGCGCGGCGCCA
>JBEQBS010000121.1:0-8593 GCA_041639675.1 Rubritepida sp.
GCTGCGGGCCGAGGGCGCGGTGGATGCCGCCGGCGCGCTGCTGACCCTGCCGGGCGGGCCGGCGCTGGGCCTGGCGCAATTCGCCGCCGCCGGCATCACGGTGCTGGAGGACGATGCCGACGGGCTGACGCTGCTGGTCGCCGGTGCCGCCGCCGGCAGCTACCTGCTGGATGCGCCCGGCGCCACCGGCTTCAGCGGCTTCGCCGCCGCCCTGCCGCTCGCCCTCGCCGTCGAGGCGACGGCGGATGGGCTGGGGCTGCGCGCCGTGGCGGCCGGCGCCACCACCTTCCGCATCCATGACGATTCCGACGCCGCCGGCTTCGACGGCGCCACCGTCTTCACCCTCACGGGCGATGATGATGGCGTGCTGGAACTGGCCTTCGCCGATCTCGGCCTCGCGCCCGGCACGCATCACCTGCACGTGACGGCCGAGGCTGCCGGGCTGGCGCCGGTGCGCGCCTACCTGCCCGGGGCGGTATCCATCACCGGCGTCGCCGACCTTGTGGTGAGCGGCGAGGCCGTGCTGCGCGCCGCGGCCGATGGTGACGCGCCGGCACTCCACACCCTCGCGCTGACGGTGACGAACGAGGGCACGGCGCGCGCGGTGATGCCGTCGCTGGACATCATCGGGGCGGATGCCGGCATCGCCGCGCTGCCCGACCTCGCGCCCGGCGAGACGGTGCGCCTGCTGCTGGATCTGGAGGGCGCGATGCCCCCGGTGCTGGTGGCGCAGGTGACGAATGGCGGCTTCGAGGCCGAGCTGGACGACAACCGCGCCACCCTGCGCCGCCCCGACCCCGAGGCGCCCGGCGCCCATGCCGATGTCGCCTGGCTGATGGAGGACGGCACGCTCGAACTCTTCCCCACCGGCAATGACCGCCTCACGGGCACGGCCGCCCCGGCGGTGACGGTGGCGCCGCTGCACGGCACCGCCGCCTTCGACGGGCTGTGGCTGACCTACACCCCGGACCCCGACTTCGCCGGGGTGGACGTGCTGACCTACGCCGCCGGCGGCTCCTCGGCGCGGGTCTGGCTGGAGGTGCGGCCGGTGAACGACGCGCCGGTGCTGCTGGGCGGCTTCGACGACGTGACGGCGATGCTGGGCGCTTCGCTGTCCGTGCGGCCGGCGGCGGGGCGGGTGCTGGACGTGGACGACGCCGCCTTCACCCATGCGATCGCGCGCGTGGATGGCGGCGCGCTGCCCGGCTGGCTGCGCTTCGACGCCGCGACCGGCCGCCTGTCCGGCACGCCGGAGGAGGGCGATGCCGGCAGCCTGCTGCTGCGCCTGACGCTGACCGATGGCGGCGACGCCACGGTGGCCGACGAGTTCCTGCTCTCCGTGGTCGCGCCGGGCGGCGGCACGCCGGGCGCGGACCACCTGGTGGGCGGCGCCGGCGCGGATGTGCTGGCCGGCATCGGCGGCAACGACACGCTGGAAGGGCTGGGCGGCGCCGACACGCTGGATGGCGGCGTCGGCGCCGATACGCTGGAGGGCGGGGCCGGCGACGACCTGCTGCTGGGGCTGGGCGGCGGCGCGGACCTGCTGCGGGGCGGCGCCGGGGACGACCTGTACCTGCTGCTGGACGGCGCGGCGGTGGTGGAGGAGGCGGCGGGCGGCGGCGCCGACACGGTGGCCGTGGCGCGCGACGCCGCCTGGACGCTGGCCGCGCAGGTGGAGACGGGGCTGCTGCTCCAGGCCGCGCGGCGGATGGTGGCGCATGATGGCGGCGCGACCCTCGCCTCCTTCCTCGACGGCGCGGCGGCCACGCTTTCC
This sequence comes from Rubritepida sp., assembly GCA_041639675.1. Lineage (GTDB taxonomy): Bacteria > Pseudomonadota > Alphaproteobacteria > Acetobacterales > Acetobacteraceae > Roseococcus. The sequence continues at coordinate 1,775 of JBEQBS010000121.1, forward strand.
GGCGGCGCCGGGGCGGATGTGCTCTGGGGCTCGGCGGCGGCGGGCGACGTGCTGGCCGGCATGGGCGGGGCCGACGTGCTGGGCGGGCTGGGCGGCGGCGACAGCCTGGCCGGCGGGGCGGGCGACGACGCCTACCTCATCGCCTCCGCGGCCGATGCGGTGACGGAGCTGGCGGGCGGCGGCGCGGACATCGCCTGGGTCTCGGTGGATGGCTGGACGGTGGCGGCGGAGGTGGAGACCGCCGTGCTGCTGGATGCGGCGCGGGTGCTTTCCGGCGGGGCGGGGCGGCAGGTGCTGGTGGGCAATGCCGCGCATGGCTCCACCCTCGATGGCCAGGCGGGCGACGACGCGTTGCTGGGCGGCGCCTTCGCCGACACCTTCACCGGCGGGGCGGGGGATGACGCCATCCTGTCGGGCGGCGGGGCGGACCACCTGCTGTTCGGCGCGTCGGGCTTCGGCAGCGACGTGGTGGGCGGGCTGGTTTCCGGCGCGGGCTTCGTGCTGGATTTCCGCGGCAGCGGCATCGCCGGCCCGGGCGGCTTCGCGGTGACCGACTACGGCACCGCCGTCACCTTCGCCGCGGCCCAGGGCAGCGTGACGCTGTTCGGCATCGGCCGCGCCGAGGCGGAGGCGGCGATGCTGTTCTGACTATTCCGGCCCGGCCTCCGGCACGCCCAGGGTGCGCACCAGCCAGGCCAGGCGGTGGCGCTGCGCCATGCGGGTGTGCTGGCGCGCCGCCTCCTCCGCCGCCACGCCGTCGCGGCGGATCAGCGCGGCGACGATGGCGCGGTGCTCCGCATGCGCCGTTTCCGCGCGCTCGCCCAGGGTGAGCAGGGAGGGGAGCAGCGCGAGCTGGGCCGAGAGCTGCTCCAGGCTGCGCAGCAGGTAGCGGTTGTGCGTGGCCAGGTAGATCATGCCGTGGAAGCGCTGGTTCAGCGCGGCCAGGGCGCGGGTATCGGCGAAGGAGCGCGGCTCGGCCTCCAGCAGCTCCGCCATCGCGGCGAGTTCGGTGTCGCTAGCATGCTGCGCGGCGAGGCGAGCGGCGGCGCCCTCCATGATCTCGCGCATCACGTAGAGCTCCACCACCTGGCCGTGGTCGGGGCGGGAGACGGACAGGCCGCGGCGCGGCTCATGCGTCAGCAGCCCCTCGGATTCCAGCCGCGCGATGGCCTGGCGGACCGGCGTGCGGGACACGCCGAAGCGCGTGGCAAGGTCGGTTTCCGTGACGCGCATGCCGGGCGGCAGGGAGCCGTCGCGCAGGGCGGCGCGGATGGCGGCATAGGCGGTTTCGCCAAGGTCACGGGGTGGGGGCGTGCCGTCCATGGCATGAAGCATACGGATGTTTTTCAATCCGCGCCATCTGGACGTTGCGGGATACCGCGGGATACACTGCCGCATGGTGGATTTTACGCGCGTCTGGGATGTCCTGGTGGTGGGCGGCGGCAATGCGGCGCTCTGCGCGGCGATCACAGCGCGGCGGCTGGGCGCCTCGGTGCTGGTGGCCGAGCATGCGCCGAAGCCGATGCGGGGCGGCAACAGCCGGCACACCCGCAACCTGCGCGCCCTGCACCCGGCGCCGACCAAGGTGCTGACGGAATCCTACCTGGAGGAGGAATACTGGGACGACCTGCTGCGCGTGACCGGCGGCCGCACCGATGAGGGGCTGGCGCGCATGACCATCCGCGCCTCCCAGCACGCGCCGGGCTTCCTGGAGGAATGCGGGGTGGTGTTCCAGCCCAGCCTCTCCGGCACGCTGTCGCTCTCCCGCACCAACGCCTTCTTCCTCGGCGGCGGCAAGGCCCTGGTGAACGCGCTCTACCGCACCGCCGAGGCGCTGGGCATCGAGATCCTCTACGACACCGAGGTGCAGCACATCGCGGTGGAGGACGGCTTCGCCAAGGAAGCGGTCATCTCCTGGCGCGGCTTCCCCGAGCGCATCCGCTTCAGGTCCATCGTGGCGAGCAGCGGCGGCTTCCAGGCCAACCGCGAATGGCTGCGCGAATACTGGGGCGACGCCGCGGACAACTTCCAGATCCGCGGCACGCCCTATGCCCAGGGCCGCATCCTGAAGGACCTGCTGGGCCAGGGCGTGCAGCAGGTGGGCGACCCCACCCAGTTCCACGCCGTGGCCAACGACGCCCGCGCGCCGATGGAGGATGGCGGCCTGGCCATGCGGCTGGACTGCGTGCCCTTCTCCGTGGTGGTGAACGAGGATGTGGAGCGCTTCTACGACGAGGGCGAGGATGTCTGGCCCAAGCGCTACGCCATCTGGGGGCGCCTGATCGCGCAGCAGCCCAACCAGCGCGCCTTCGCCATCACCGATGCCCAGGCGCTGCACGACTACCTGCCCAGCGTCTTCCCGCCGGTCTTCGCCGATTCCATCGGCGAGCTGGCGGGCAAGCTGGGGCTGGATGCGGCGAAGCTGGAGAAGGTGGTCGCGGACTACAACGCCGCCGTGGTGCCCGGCCGCTTCAACGGCAAGGCGCTGGACGATTGCCGGACCGAAGGGCTGCACCCGCCCAAGTCCCACTGGGCGCGGCGCATCGAGAAGCCGCCCTTCCACGCCCACCCGCTGCGCCCAGGCATCACCTTCACCTTCCTGGGCGTGAAGGTGAACGAGCGCGCGCGGGTGATGATGGCCGACGGCAAGCCCTCCGCGAACCTCTTCGCCAGCGGCGAGATCATGGCCGGCAACATCCTGGGCCAGGGCTACCTGGCCGGCTTCGGCATGGCGATCGGCACGGTGTTCGGCCGCCTGGCCGGCGAGGAAGCCGCCCGCGCGGCGCGGAACTGAAAGGCAGCACCATGGATGGCAGCATCACCCCGCGCGTGGAATCCGAGGCCGCCACCGAGGCGCGCCGCCAGATGGAGATCTGCAACGCCTGCCGCTACTGCGAGGGCTATTGCGCCGTCTTCCCGGCGATGACGCTGCGGCGGGATTTCAGCACGGGCGACCTCACGCACCTCGCCAACCTCTGCCATTCCTGCAAGGGCTGCTTTCACGCCTGCCAATATGCGCCGCCGCATCCCTTCGGCGTGAACATCCCCGCCACCTTCGCCACGCTGCGCGCCGAGAGCTACGCCGAGCACGCCTTCCCCCGCGCCCTGGGCCGCGCCTTCGAGCGCAACGGCACGGTGGTGGCCGGCGTCGCCGCGCTGGCGCTGACGCTGGTGCTGGTGCTGACCATCGCCCTGCAGGACCCCGCGGTGCTGTGGTCGGCGCAGACCGGCACCGGCGCCTTCTTCCGCGTCATCCCCTATTGGCTGATGGTGGGGCTGGCCTCGCTCACCTTCGGCTGGGCGGTGCTGGCGGTGGGCGTGGCGTCCTGGCGCTACTGGCGGGCCACGGCGCCGGGTGGCAGCGTCACGCCCGGCGCGGTGGCGCAGATGGCGGGCGACGTGGTGACGCTGCGCAACCTGGGCGGCGGCGGCCATGGCTGCAACGACGTGGATGACGGCTTCTCCCAGCGCCGCCGCTGGCTGCATCAGGCGATGGCCGGCGGCTTCCTGCTGTGCTTCGCCGCCACCACGGTGGGCGCCTTCTACCACCATTTCCTGGGCTGGAAGTCGCCGCATGCCTTCCTCTCCCTGCCCGTGCAGCTCGGCACCTGGGGCGGGGTGCTGCTGTGCATCGGCACGGCGGGGCTGCTGCATGTGAAGGCCATCACCGACCCCGCGCCCGTGGCCCGCAAGCTGCTGGGGGGCGAGGTGGCGATGCTGGCCCTGCTCTTCCTGGTGTCGGCGACGGGCCTGCTGCTGCTGGCGGTGCGCCACACCGGGGCGATGGGGCTGATGCTGGCGGTCCACCTGGGCCTGGTGCTGGCCTTCTTCCTGGTGATCCCCTACTCGAAGATGGTGCATGCTCCCTTCCGGGCGCTGGCCCTGCTGAGGAACGCCATGGAGACCAAGCGATGATCCGCCGCCGCAGCCTGGGGGCGCTGGGCGCCGCCCTGCCTTTCGCCGCCCAGGCCCAGGGCCGCGCCCTGACGCTGGTGGTGCCCTATGCCGCCGGCGGCGGCACCGACATCGCCGCGCGCGAATTCGCCGGCGGCTTCGGCCAGGAACTCGGCGGGCAGACGGTGGTGGTGGAGAACCGGGCCGGCGGTGCCGGGCATGTCGGCGCGCTCGCCGTCTCCCGCGCGCGGGCGGATGGGCAGACGCTGCTCTTCGCCGTCTCCACCAACGTGGTCATCAACCCGCACCTCCAGCGCGGGGACCGGGTGGATTTGGCGAACAGCCTGGAGGCGGTGGCGCAGACCTCCTCCTACCAATACGTGCTGGTGGTGCACCCCTCGCACCCCGCCAGCACGCTGGCCGAGTACATCGCCTGGGTGAAGGCGCAGCCGCGCGGCAGCGTCACCTTCTCCTCCTCCGGCGTGGGGGGCAACAACCACCTGGCCGGCGTCCTCTTCGCCGAGGCCGCAGGCATCGAGATGGAACACGTGCCCTATCGCGGCACGGCGCCCGCGCTGATGGACGTGGTGGCGCGCAACATCACGCTCAACGTCTCCTCCCCGCCGCCCGCCATCACCCTGGTGCGCGAGGGACGGCTGAAGGCCCTGGCCGTCACCGGCCCCGCCCGCATGCCGGCGCTGCCCGATGTCCCGGCGCTCAGCGAGGTGATCCCCGGCCTCACCATCCAGGGCTGGCACGGCATCTTCGCCCCCGGCGGCACTCCGGCGGCGACGCTGGACCGGCTGGAGGCCGCGGCGAAGCGCGTCATCGCCACCGAGCATTTCCGCGCCCGCCTGGCCAGCGACGGGCTGGAGCCGCCGCCCGACCGCGCGCGCGCCGCCTTCGCCGCCGCGGTGCGCGAGGAAAGCGCCTACTGGGCGCGCAAGGTGCCGCAGCTGGGCATCACGCTCGACTGACGCGCCGGCGCCCGGCGAGGGCCGACAGGGCGCGCGCCTCGCCGGTATCCGCCCGCAGCGCATCCATGGTGCGGGACCATTCGCGCTGCATCACCCGGTCGGCCATGGCGACGAAGGCGTCGTCCATGCGCTCGATCTCGGCCGAGGTCGGCTCGGTGCCGCCGCGCTTGGCGTCCAGCAGCAGGCGGTCCATCTCCTCCATCAGGGCGTTGAGGCGGGCGTATTCCTCGTCCTCGTGGTTGAGCAGCAGCTGCACCTTGGTGGCGGCGCGGGCGTATTCCTGCACCGCGCGCTCGCTGGCCTTGCCCTGCATCGAGAGCCGCGCGACGGCACCGAGGTAGTTCGCCATCTCCGCGCCCAGCTCGTCCATGCGGCGCAGCCGGTGCTCGGCCAGCTTGAGCGACACGTCCTTGCGGTGGTTGCGCCGCATGGAGAAGACGGTGACGGACAGCGTGACGAAGCTCGCCAGCAGCACGCCCGTGCCGGCCAGCAGCGGGGTCAGGATGTCCCAGTTCGGCATGCGGGCATGCTGGGCAGGGCAGGCACGCCCCGGCAAGCGGGGCGGGACGCGCCGCCCTGACCGGGGACGCCGCGCTCAGAACAGCACCACCGTGCGGATGCTTTCCCCGCGCGCCATCATGTCGAAGCCCTCGTTGATGCGCTCCAGCGGCAGGGTGTGGGTGATGAGCGGGTCAATCTCGATGCGGCCCTGCATGTACCAGTCCACGATCCGCGGCACGTCGGTGCGGCCGCGCGCGCCGCCGAAGGCGCTGCCCTGCCAGCGCCGCCCCGTCACCAGCTGGAAGGGCCGCGTGCTGATCTCCGCGCCGGCGGGCGCGACCCCGATGATGGTGGAGACGCCCCAGCCCTTGTGCGCGCATTCCAGCGCCTGGCGCATCAGCGCCGTGCTGCCCACGCATTCGAAGGAGTAGTCGGCGCCGCCGCCGGTCAGCTCCACGATGTGCGCCACCAGGTCGCCCGGCACCTCGGCCGGGTTCACGAAATGCGTCATGCCGAACTCGCGCCCCATCTCCGCGCGGTCGGGGTTCAGGTCCACGCCGACGATCATGCTGGCACCCGCCATGCGCGCGCCCTGGATGACGTTGAGCCCGATGCCGCCCAGCCCGAACACCACCACATTGGCCCCCGGCTCCACCTTCGCCGTCCAGAGCACGGCGCCGATGCCGGTGGTGACGCCGCAGCCGATGTAGCAGACCTTGTCGAAGGGCGCGTCCTCACGGACCTTCGCCAGCGCGATCTCCGGCAGGACCGTGAAGTTGCTGAAGGTGGAGCAGCCCATGTAGTGCAGGATGGGCGTGCCCTTGTAGGAGAAGCGCGAGGTCCCGTCCGGCATCACGCCGCGGCCCTGGGTGGTGCGGATCTTCTGGCACAGGTTGGTCTTGGGGTTGAGGCAGTAGTCGCATTCGCGGCATTCGGGCGTGTAGAGCGGGATGACGTGGTCGCCGGGCTTCAGCGAGGTGACGCCCGGCCCCACCTCGCGCACCACGCCCGCGCCTTCATGGCCCAGGATGGCGGGGAAGATGCCTTCGGGGTCGGCGCCGCTCAGCGTGTACTTGTCGGTGTGGCACAGGCCGGTGGCCATGATCTCCACCAGCACCTCGCCGGCACGGGGGCCTTCGAGGTCCACCTCGACGATCTCGAGCGGGCGCTTGGCCTCGAAGGCGACGGCGGCGCGGGTCTTCATGGGCGGTCTGCTCCTGGCGGTCGCATCGCAGCTTGGCCCCGCCGCCCGCCTTCGTCAAGCTGCCGGAAACGGAGGTTCGCCATGCCCACCCGCCGCAGCATCCTGGCCTTGCCGGCCCTTGCCACGCCGGCCCTGGCACAGGGCCGCCCGATCCGACTCGTGATCCCCTTCACCGCCGGCGGCTCCAACGACATCCTCGGCCGCATCCTGGCCGATGCGATGGCGCAGCGCCTGGGCGTGGCC